>JAJYGT010000015.1 GCA_021785005.1 Actinomycetes bacterium | reverse complement strand
GTAGGTTCAACTCGCAGGTCAACCGCGGCCACATCACGTACTACACGTTGTTTCTTGAGGGCATTTAAGTACTCAGGTTCTGTTCTACTTCCTTCGCAAAAAATCAAGATAGTTTTCCTAGGTACACGAACGGCGGTTTTTCGTTTTAGCGACCTTGCACCTCTAGGAATGAGTTGGGGCATCTTTTGCTTTCGTCGAAGCTCTCAAAATCCAATCCCATATTACCTGGTCAAGCTGAGGAATCGCGCCGAATCTGCCCTGTAGATAAGCCTTCTCCAAGTTTAGAGATCGTCTTACAGCAATGCCGCCGTATTCTGCCAACGCGCTCAAAGTGGTCTCGCCGGCGTCGTTGCGTTCGGTAAGCCACACTTCATCCCGGTTTAGGTGGCTCAAGAGACTGGTGTCGTGACTTGTAAATATTAGTTGAGCCCCCAAAGGATTTGCCTCGGGATCTTGGAATAGTTTTAGTAACCGGGATGAAAGTGCGGAATGAAGTCCGGCGTCAATTTCGTCTATCAAAATCACGTGGCCGCTTTCCAACGCACGCAATGTAGGTCCAATTAAGCTAAACCAGGTTTGGGTGCCTGCAGATTCCTCATAAAAGTCGAAGGAAACTTCGTTTCCTATAGCTCGATGAATAAGTTGCAGTTGACGAGTTGACCTCCGGCGCGTTTTTAGTGCGTCGTACTCCTGCTCATCTATTTCGTCGACGAATTTTACATCCTTTATTCCAAGATCTGCAAAGCGGAGCAATGCTAGGGCCGACTCACGCAAGTCGGACCGAATTGAGACGTTTTCTTCGAATAGACCAGGCGTCATTGAAAGCCGTTCTTCGAACAGTGAGGCGGTCGATGCAATTCCAATTGAATTAAAACGCGCGCCTGTATTGCGCGAAAATCTGTGTCTTGGGCCGAAGGCCGTGATTCCTTTCAGCTGCTGGCCAAAGGAATTGATTCCTGGATCATCGAAGCGCAACACTACTGATAAAGCGAGTGTCGTTGGAGTAAGAAGCTCCTTTGTGCCAGCCAAATTGCCGAGCCCGCGGCGAAATTGAATCGACAATTTGTTTCTCTCGAAGAGCATCCGTCGTCTATGTTCTGGGTAACTGTACAAACCCTCGAAGAGCACTTCGGACTCGTTGAGCTCTATACGATACAAGTATCGAACGTTATTAGCCATCATCTCCACTTCAAAGACAGATGGACGTTGTGGTCCCTGGTCGAACTTGAATGGTTCGCGTGGAATAAAATTATCCCAGGTTCGAAGTGATGACCTGACAGCTGTCGAAAGCCACGTTAGCGCGTCGATCACATTCGACTTTCCAGACGCGTTTGGCCCATAAATACCTGCGACCGTTAGGACGCTTTCGCGAAGCGATTCGAACTTACGTACCGAATTTCGATCCTCGTCAACTGCGATCATCGACAGTTCGACTGGCTCCAAGATCGATCGGTGATTGGAAATCTCAAATCTAAGAAGCATTTATCATGTCCGATCTTTAACTTGACACGTTGAATATAGTTTACGTCATTTTTCGACATAATACGCAATCAAAGCGTAGCTTCAGCGACATTAACAATTTTCGATTTCTCAATTGCCTTAGGTTTTGGGATGTTGGGACCAATAGATGATTAGTTATACAATCGAACAGACCAACGAAGAATTATGGGTGTCTACCAGCATAACCAAGATCAAGCACTTTGAAAACACACCTAACGGCGGCTGCAACAGATTCGAAATCATCTCAGCCAAAATGGTGGATGCCAATGACTTAGTTAACATCAAACGCACCACCGATATTACAACTGCTTAATGCACCATAATTTCGCGTATTTCGGATGTTTTCATGCTCTGTCAGAAGTCTGAGCCAGAAAAAGTGTTATTCTTTGAGTTGAATTCAAACTGCGTCCAAAGTTCCAAGGTTCACAGATAGAAGGCAGTTTCTACTAAATTTACATATTGCGTTTGCGAGCATATGACTCTATTGACGAAAGACCTGAATTGATGCCAACCAAATGGATTGCTGACTCGATTCGACGCTCAACTTTTTACAGCTGGATAACAGATTCGCCAACCGAGCTTCCGCTCGCCGCTGGATCAAAAGGTCGTTGGATCGGTGCTTTTGCAATAGTTGGAGGCATTATTGGTCAGCTTGTGACCATTGCGCTTGGAACTCCAAAAAAGTACATAATTGACTATCTCCTAGACAGCGGCGTAATGCTAATTGGTTTTTTAACCTTCAAGCGGGCCGAGCACATTCCTCGCACCACCATAAATGGCGTTGTGGCGATTTCAACCGTGGTGATTTCTGTTGAAATAGCAACTGGGTCAGGAATGGATCCATCGTCGATGGCCATTGTTTTCTATGTGTGGATTGCACTGTTTTGTTTCTCATTTTTATCCACATATGAGTCAATTGCACAGATAGCTTTTGTGATACTAACTTATTCAGCCGCCGCGGTCTTTGGTGACCAACCAAGCGCACCGCTAGCAGACTGGATCCTAACGGTGTCAACCGTAATAGTGGCCGCGATTAGTTCTGGGTATTTAAATTACACCATTCGAAAACTAGCACTTACGGACAGTTTGACCAGTATTTCAAATCGAAAGGGTTGGGATCTTGCCGTCTCTAGAGAGATTTCCCGCGCAAAAAGATCAAATATGCTTGTCATGGTAGGAATCATCGACTTGAATCATTTTAAAAAAATCAACGATGAATTTGGGCATTTCCATGGTGACAAGATCCTTCAAGAGGTGGCGAAAGCGCTACAGTCGACATTGAGACCCTTTGATGTGGTGGCACGTTGGGGAGGCGACGAATTTGTCTTTTTGGCACTGATTAAAGATTCTGGGCACGCCAAAACTCTTTTGCAGCGAATCTCTTCGACACTTGAAGTGATCTCCAAACATCGATGCGGCGCCGTAGTATCGAGACCTGTTTCAGACACACTAAGACTCGTCTCACACGCCGACAAAATACTTTACCAGGCAAAAGCTCATTCGGAAAATTCGTTTCTGCTTGATACCCTGGAGTTATAGCCTTGCAACGGTAGCTCTAAAAGACATCTGCTTGAAAAATCTAGCAACGGTTTAGAAATAAAGATTTAAAACATTGCCAAAGCGACACGTAGAAATCACGTTCTAAACTCTGGATCGAAAAGAACTTAATGCAGTAGGAGTAACGTTGATTAGTTTTGTTGGCGCAGGTCCTGGCGATCCTGAATTGATCACAATAGCAGGTGCCAAGCGTCTGGCGCAGGCTGAAATCGTAATTTGGGCATCTTCCTTGATCCCGAAAGAAGTCCTGGTTCATTGCGACCCTGGCGCAACGATCTACAACTCGGCTTCAATGACCCTTGAAGATGTCACCGATATTTACCGCAAGAATCCCGACCAAAACATCGTTCGATTGCATTCGGGTGACCCATCCATCTACGGAGCCATGCAAGAACAAATCGATTATTGTCGTGCAGAGGGCCTAGACTTTGAAGTAATTCCTGGTGTCACCTCTCTTGCAGCCACAGCGGCACGGATTGGTCGTGAACTTACAATTCCCAAGGTATCCCAATCCGTGATAATAACTCGCCTGGCTGGCAAAACCCACGCTTCTATGCCCGACGGAGAAAAACTTGAGTCATTTGCAAAAATTGGTGGAACTATCGCTATTTTCCTAGCGGCATCCAATCCCACGGAGGTCCAGCGTGCGTTACTCTGCGATGACAGCGCATTCACGGCCAATACACCGGTAGTTATTGCGATTCGAGCAAGCTGGCCAGACGAACAAATTATCCACACGACCTTAGAGCATTTAGCCCAAGACGTTTTAACATCTGGTGCCAAACGAACTGTCTTGGTCGTCGTTGGCAATTCACTTGAAGGTATTGCCGCTAGATCTCATCTATATCGACCCGATTTCGCCCACAAGTTTCGCAAGCGATCCCTAATTGGCACTACGTCAGGTCGAAAGACAAAGGCTGACCCGCGCCGGTTATGACTTAAACTTAGGGCATATGACATCACCATCGCGACGGCCGCTACGAACAGGATGGACAACTGGATCGTGCGCTGCTGCAGCAGCAAAGGCCGCAGCAATACTGGCCACCACGCAAGTGAAGCCTGCAGCCGTCGATATTGCACTCCCCAGTGGAGACCGGGTGTCTTTTGAAGTATTTTGGGACCATAATCGAGCTTACGTAGTAAAAGATGCTGGTGACGACCCAGACTGTACTGACGGAGCTGAAATTTCAATACAGCTTGAACCCAATGATGGGGCAACCCACGAGCTTATTGCTGGCGAAGGTGTCGGAACTGTTACCAAGCCCGGTTTGGGGTTAGATATTGGTGGACCATCCATTACGAAGGTGCCCAGACAAATGATAAACGCCGCAATTCAAGAGGTGACATCTAAAAAATTTAAAATTACGATAAGCGTTCCCAAAGGAATCGAAATGGCAGCCAAGACTACGAATGATCGTCTAGGGATAGTGGGCGGAATATCGATTCTTGGAACTACTGGAATTGTACGGCCTTTTTCGACAGCGGCGTTTCGAGCGTCGGTTGTTCAGCAAATAGATGTCGCAGCTGCTCAAGGATGCGACACAATAGTACTGGCAACTGGAAGCCGGACCGACAAGTTAGCGATGACATTATTTCCAGAATTAGAACTAGTTTCGTTTGTTGAAGTTGGTGACTTCACCGGTATCGCACTAAAGCGCTGCAGCAAAAATCAGATAGCCAATGTGATATGGGTGGGTATGGTAGGTAAGATTACAAAACTTGCGACTGGATTCACCATGACCCATTTCCATCGAAGCGCGTTAGACAACACAACCTTGGCAGCTGCTGCACTTCACACAACCCAAAACCCAGATATCCACCATGCTGCTACAGCGACTGAAACCGCTAGACATTTCTATGAGGTATGCATGGAGAATAACGACATCGAACCGCTTAGGTTTTTATGCAACTTGGCTGCCAAAACGTGTCGAAAAGAACTCACTTCCAGTAATAATTTCGCTCTAATTATGAGCGACTTTGACGGTATACGCGAGATCTGTCGTGCCTGAGAAAATATTCGTGCTCGGATTCAATGGAACCGACCATCAAACTGTACCAGACGACTGGCTCAGTCAAATTGGAAATGAACTGATTGTGTTTGGCCAGCCGCACTATTTTCAAGCACTAGATGTTCCTGCGTCGATAAAAAAAGTACATCAAAGCTCTTTCGAAACTGGATTTGAAAAAGCATTAGACGAAATAGGTCGCTCTAACAGTTCGGTGCTGCTGCTCACTTCTGGCGATCCTGGATATTTTGGGCCAATCCGGCGTTTGCGGGAAAAATTTCCCAACACCCAATTGATAATATCTCCCGCCCCTTCATCCGTTGCAGTAGCCGCCGCGCGCCTGGGAATCAATCACGAAGACGCAACAGTAATATCACTTGTCCGAAAAGATCCAGGTGGGGGGTTAGATTTGATTCAACAATTAGTAGAGGTTGGTTGCGAAAAGCTTTTTGTTCTAACTCCCAGCGCGGCCTCGGTTTTCGATGCCTTACAAATATTGGCGGCAAGTCATTTACACCCATACAAGGTCGATATCTTTACCGACCTTGGGTTTGAAAGTGAGTGTCATTTATCCGGCAAGATTCAAAATGCGACTGTGCCTAAATTTACCCTACCAGAAGCAACCTATTGCATTTTAGTTTGCCAAGCTTTATCCAATACCACTCAATACAACCAATCGAACCAAAGTAACCTAACCCCAAGCCATAAATTTCTCCAAAACAATTTCTACCCAGCGGCTGCCACTAAAGCAACTAAGCGTCCAACATACACTGCCCGTGGAACGATGTACACAAAACCCGAGATCAGAGACATCATTATCGCCAAAATCTCACCATGGAACTTACCGCACGAGGCCACGATTTGGGATCTTGGAGCAGGATCTGGAGCTGTCGGACTTGATATCGCGCTTATCAGGCCCGACATCAAATTAATCGCAGTCGACAAAGATCCAAGCGCCGTGCAACTGATACAACAAAATGCCAAAGAACTCAAGCTGGATGTGCAAACTATCTGCGCTAACGCGTTGGATGTAATCGGTTCGCTACCTGAGCCATCTGCAATTTTTGTAGGCGGTGGCTCAATCGAAGTGTTGAACCAGGTAGTTGGTCGCTTTGGATCGTCAGTGCGCATTGTCGCGACTTCTGTCACACTAGAAGGAGCTGCAAAATATCGCCAACTCCTAAAGAATCAGGTAATGGTACAGATTTATGCCACGTCCGCTTTAGGAATCAGCGGCAACCGGTTGGACGGATATAACCCAATATTTATCTCGTGGACGGACACCGACAATTATGTCTGAAGTGATCTCATTTACTTTATCCCAGCAAGGCGACGAGATAGCTTTGAAAATAGGAAGCAACGTCATTGAGCGATATTCGCGCGCAGCATTGGAAAAATACTGGCAAGACGATGCCCAGCTTGTGCTCATTATGGCCACGCCAGCTGCAATACGAATTATCGCTCCGTTGATTGGTGAAAAAGGACACGGCCCAAGCGTGGTAACAATAGACGCTAGTGGAACGTTTGTCACGCCCATTTTAGGTGCTCACACCTCTGCAAATCAGCTTGCACGTCAACTTGGTGCGATATTGAGTGCCACCCCAGTTATTACCACAAGTTCAGATACGACAAATACCCCTGCGCTAGACGCCTTTCGGGGCTTTTATGCGACTGGTGACCTGCCCCGGGCAATCGCGCTAATGACTCTAGGGTCACGACCCCAAATTAGCAATCCACACCACTTCAAACTCCCGCTTACGCTGGTACCTGGCAATGACGACATCGAGATTGTTATATCACAAAATCCCAGCGAGATCCAAAGTTTTCTCGACCGCCAAACGACTTCAGCCAAAGTTGCGCTAATTCCAAAAAATTTGATATTGGGAGTTGGATGTTCCTCAAACGCCACGACGTCTGATGTCTTGCGTCTACTAAAAACCACACTTGCAGAAGCACAACTAGATGAACGTGCAATATCAAAAGTTGCGACAATTGACTCTAGGTCAAAGCACGACGCGATCACTGGACTTGGTATCGACATCGTTTCTTATTCACGTGCAGATCTAAACCGTGTAGAGACACCGAACCCAAGCCCAACAGTTTCCAGATTCATGGGAACCCCATCTGTATGCGAAGCTGCAGCCATGCTGGCGGGTCACACTCGCAAACTGACCGTGGAGAAACGCAAAAGTGAAAACGTCACTGTTGCGATCACCCAAGCACAAAAATCTGGTCGATTGTTCTTGGTCGGCCTTGGCCCTGGCGAAAAATCACTTCGAACACCTGCAGCCACCCAAGTGATAACGTCCGTAGATGCGATCATAGGTTTTGAACAATACGTTGATTCGGTTTCAGAACTTTTCAGCCCCAACCAGCTAATTGAGCGGAGCCCGATCGGCTCTGAACGCGAGCGAGCCGCGCGAGCTATCGAGTTATGCACCCAGGGGTATGATGTCGCTATTCTTGGCTCTGGCGATCCTGGAATTTACGCACTGGCATCGCTCACTCTCGAATTACTCGCGCAACTTGACATCGACGACATTCAATTTAGCGTGGTGCCAGGAATAACCGCAGCATTATCGGCCTCTTCAATTCTTGGGGCTCCCCTTGGGCACGATCACTGTTATATCTCATTAAGTGATCTGTTGACTCCCTGGTCAGCAATAGAGAAACGAATTAGCCATGCAGCCCAAGGAGATTTCGTATGTGTATTTTACAATCCAAAATCAAAAACACGAAATTGGCAGTTGGATCGAGCTATTGAAATACTGCTGCAATATCGCCCACCATCTACGCCTATCGGGTACGTACGCGAAGCATATCGTAAAGACCAAAGCTTCCACGTGACGACCTTAGCGGATTTTAAGTCAAGCACGATTGATATGAACACCGTTGTAATTGTTGGCTCTACCAATACATTTTTGGACCATGGTAAAATGATTACGCCCCGGGGATACCTAGAGCCCACCAAAGAACGATCGTAAATCCAGAATTGTCCTTCCATCCGACCAAGATCTCGTACCGTTCGTCTGACACCACAATACAGCTCCCAAGTGTCGCCGATCCGCTTCAATGGTCAGACAAGCTCAGCTTTCAACTCGAGCACTGCACCGGATGTGGCCTTTGTTTAATCACTTGTTCATTACATGCGCTTTCGCCTCGACCAAATTCTATAAAATTTGTTCGAGCTAGTTGCAATGACTGCGGAGACTGTGCTGAAGTGTGCCCCAGCGGTGCAATCGCATGGATTTGCTCCTTAGGGTAGCGAAGCTTATCCGATACCACGTCGCAACCCTCAAGAAGTGGGTGTTCCTACCACCTCCGTTGGATTAAGACCACCGACAGCACCTTATGGAAGTAGATATTAGATCGCTGGTATCTAATTAAAGACACCAAAACTTGTGAAGAAAATCGTGGTTGAACCTCTCAAATATTGGATAGAAGCAACCTAAATCTTTCGGCAGTACTGAATTACGGAACGTACGAAGCGATCTTTAAAAACGGCTTTTGGACTGCCGACACACTGACACTTCATGACGCGCAAACTTTCTGCCACTAACCGGATCCACCGTTAAACATCAAGTTACAAGTTCGAGTCCTTCTACCGTGCTAAATAGTACGGGCAAGGCCTAGCATTACGAGCTGACTAATGGTTCGGAACTTCCTACTTTAAACTCAACCTTGTGGCCGCAAAGCCGGTGTGCCACAAGGACACATATTATTGTCAACTTATTGTCAACGGCCACGAATAAATGCATAAATATGGCCATTCGAGTTGCTGTCAACGGCCACGAATAAATGCATAAATATGGCCACTGGGAAATGCAAGAATATGGCCATGAGAATTGCATGCTGGAACAACGCACAGTGTGGTTGGTTTTAGATTCCAGAGATCTTGGACAAGTATCACTTTTACCGAGTCTGAAAGTGCTTTATTCTTAGTAGTAGTGGCCCTGGGGATCCAACTCCTTGGTAACTAGGTGTTTTTATCTCTTACTTCCTGGATACCCTGACCACCACTATCTTTCATTTAGCTGATGGAATTCGCACAACTTTTGGCACACAACCGCAAGTTACTTGGTGTTGAAGCGAGCACACTCTGACAAACCCTGAGACAATACGGTGTGAACATGAGGGAAAGCTATGGACGAACTGGTGAGCACGAAATTCGTAGATCTGCCAGAATGAGTCGAATTCTTTCAGAAAGTCCAGGCGGATTTCGTTACTGATAAGTGAGAACCGTCCTGTATCTAACGTAGGATACATACTTCGCAATACGATTTCGTCCGGTCGTAAATGATTTCCGCCCTATCGCGCATGCTGTTGCTAATAGTTGCGTGTAAGTACTTCAATGCAACATCGCCTGACAACATTATTACGTCATGTAGCCCAGTTAGATCGATCGTGGACGGCTACTTCTGCAAAAAGTTACGCGATCAGAAAACGTTCATCGCCAATTTCCACCTCGACTCTCAATTCGCCACCGACCGCCTCGATATACTTGCGTAGCGTGTCGAGCTGCGCGCGTTCGATGTCGCCATGCTCGATCCGTGACACGCGATTCTGACTGACCTTCAGGCGGCTAGCAAGTTCCACCTGGGTGATGTCACAAGCTTCGCGTAGCTCGCGAAGGCGATAAGCCCGGACTTCCTCTAGCATTCGTTTTTTGTGAGCCTCCACAACCTCACGGTTGACGGGACGCCGTGCGAGCAAGTGCTCCAGATTCTTTGTCATCAAAGTCCTCCTTTCTGTTTCCTAATGTGCTCATCGGAGCGGCTATCGGCAACCGGAATGTTCACCTCATACCACTTCTTCCAACTTCTCGATTTGTCTCCCGCCACTAGTAGAACTGCGTTTCGTTCGAAATCGAACGCGAAGAGAATCCTCAACTCGGAGCGCCCTTTAGAGCCTGGACGCAACTCCTTCATATTCTTGTGACGTGACGACTTCACGGTATCGACCAACGGACGTCCAAGCTGTGGGCCTCGGTCACAAAGCAACTCCAAAGCAGCGACAACTTGTTCGTAAGAGTTCTGATCGAGGTCATCGAGCCAGGACTCCACGAGTTCGAGATTCACTTCCCACACGAGGATAGTATACAACATACACGGTGTACAACTCAAGGGTTGTCAGGATTTGCCAAACAAAGTGTCGCCTTCACGAAGCGTACGATCATAACCGGTAGTCGCGATGCCCGTTCCTAGGGCCTAGCAATTCCTGCTATAAGCAGCTTTTGCTGCTCAGCTCATTTGAAGCTCCGCTCAATGGCAATCTAAGCAAAAGGCCGTAGTCGTGATCGAGCACACCACGCTCGTAGCCATAAAGAACACACTCAGAACCGGCGCTACCTATAGCGACCCCGGTAACGACTTCTATTGGCGGAGAAGCCCTGACAAAGTAAAGAGCAGTGCAATTGAGCAGTGCGTAACGTGGGCTACATTGTCATTCTCGAACCGACGGCTGAGTTGCTTGGAGGCAATCTTTGAGTCAGCTAATGCGTGCTGGGGTGATTGTAGGACTAGCATCAGTAGGTCTTGTAAGTTTTATGATCGTATTCACTATTCATAAACATTGCGCCGCCAGTCCTCCCACCCGTGACAGTATCGCTCCTGACTGGTCATGTCGTCGCCAATTTTGACAAATTTGCTCTCAATTTCTTCACTCCCACATATCGAGCATGTCGTATCGCTCGTTTCCAACAGGGGGATGTCGCACACACTCGAATTCTCACGAGCACGCATTGCGATCACAATGGTCCCATTCTTTTTGGCACAACTATGTCTGCATAACTCAACCTATTTAGATGCTTGCCAGGTAGATTTTTAATCCGATCTGCTTGGATCGCGCAAACTTTCAATTTGTTCAAAAAAGCCCGACTCAATGGCCTACCAAAGAACTCGGGCGCAAAGAGAAACTCCAAAAAAGCGTGGAATCGTTACAAACCCAACTTGGCGCGGATTCGGCTTGCCTTAAATGTAGCTGCCGGACTTCCCGTATCAAGGTCTTCAGGAATTTCACTTTGTTCAAATTCGTTTAGCAGACGCAACAAATCGCCTTTTTTCTTGGGATCTGCTGCCGCCTCCCTGGGAGTCAGACCGCCAAGTGCTGGAATCCTTTCATCCAACCACTTATTCTCAAGCTCCTCTAGGTACGCCTCCAAAGCCTCGATAGCTTCAGGTGGTAAGTTTGTCTTTTTGCCAACTGGTATCTCGCTACGATTCCTGATTGTCGACTTCGCCGACTGTTCCGTGCGCTCCAGGATCTCGAAGTCACCTAGTAGACCCTGCAATGTTTCCAGTAAACGATTGACCCTCTCCACAGAGTTGGCCTCTAGTGTCAATTCCCCATCCTCATATCTGATGGATGCGCTCGACACACTGCCGCCTTTGGAACTCTCTTTAGTTTGACTCCAATGGTTCGGCGAAGTTTCTTCAAATGCCTCACCCATAACAGTGCGGATATCTACATTTTCGCTAGGTTTGACTCGAGCCCGAGTAAAAACAATGTCCTCACCATCGAAATTCTGCATTACAGGTGGCTGAAACATCGCCACAATCCAATTCAGAAGATCAAAGACCTCATAACCACTCTTTAGAAAATCCAACGTTGACTGCCTATTGTTCAGCCCTATCTTGATACCTGGGCCAAACCACACAGGACCATCACTTGCATTGATCAGCCTGCCAAGGCGATATTCGCCAATCTTGGTCTCTAGCGAACCAAGATGTTCTATTACAGTTACGGTTTCGCCGCCTAGTAAATCAAGCAACGTGAGTGATTCACCAGGCACGACGTTGGTGACCTCAAAGAGGGTCCTGTGTGACTCCACTAGTGCTTCTAGTAGTTCTCGGTCCTGCTTAGAAAGCAGCTCTTTCTTCATTTCGAGATACTGTGTGAATCCGCCACCTTCGAATAAAATTGCATCGACCACCAAGGGATCCACCTCTGGGTTGTCTAAGTCAGCCAGCCGACTGGCGACAAATTCAAAATAGCTGGTGAATCGGGAGCGACGCTCTGGTCGCACCATCCAGAAAAGCACTCTTTGAATTATCCAATTCTGCGCATCAGTGGACGTTAGCTTGGGCGTCATCAGACAACAGGATTTGTACTTGCGACCAGATCCGCATGGACAAGATGCATTGCGCTCAGTTGGCGGATACCTCGGAAGAAAGTCCATAGCTATTTGTAGTTCGCGCTCGGCAAGCTCAGATTCACATTGCTTTAGTCTGGAAATGAAGGTAAGAATTTCTCCCCGGTCAGCTGCAAATATGGCCCACTCCAACTGCGCAGGCTCGTAGTTGGGATCATATTGCAGCGCAGTGCGGATATCTTGTTCCGCCAGTAGTGCTTTGCCTTGTAAGGAGCGGACAATTGATCTCACGAAATATACCGCGGCCACAGGTGAACGCTTGAACGCTGTTAGTTGTGTCATAAAGTCATCGACAGAACTTGGGAGCAAAAGATCAAACTGAATGACCCAAGTCACGAAAGCCGGTGCAACAGGGCCGTGTGACAGACTTTGCGCCACGGTGCGAAAATCGCTCTGTTTCAGCTCTCCCGCTCTCCAAGCTTCCAAAGCAGCCGACACTATGCCGAAATGTTCTAAACAGCATGATTCAAACGAATACTGTTCCAACAGTTCACCCAGAGCCGTCGCCAGTGACGCCTCCGTTGAAATTTCTCGATCTGGATCAACTGATTCAACAAATGTTCCATTTATTTCGAGTCCGATATCTTCGAGAAGCTCTTGCAGTGGCGCAACAGGTTGGTGGAAAAGTAACGGATTTGCACAAAGGGCCTCCAAGAGTACATCCATGGCCTCAAACCCCACGTCCCCTATTGCAAAAGAAAGCGCGTCGAAAGCC
Organism: Actinomycetes bacterium; assembly: GCA_021785005.1. Classification (GTDB taxonomy): domain Bacteria; phylum Actinomycetota; class Acidimicrobiia; order Acidimicrobiales; family Acidimicrobiaceae; genus Acidithrix. The sequence goes on along the minus strand of JAJYGT010000015.1, from coordinate 1,603 downwards.
TCGGAAAGCGCCGTCTTTTCCGGAACTGCATCTGCGATCTTGCCTGGTGCAAGAACCTCAACAGCGTCCTCGATTCTGTGAAATCCGATCAGGTCACCTGGAGAAAACTGAGTCAACCAGCCGGGCGGGCCAGAATAGGAGTGTTCAGCATAACTGGAATCAAAGGCATCATCGACGGCATTGTCGAGGTCATCGTCAACAAAAGGATGGACTTCTTCCAGTGTTCCCCCGCCGACCAAAGTAATTTGGTCCAGACCCAAATCAAGTCCCTCGAGATCAGGAACAATATCGACCAGTCCGCTGTCGATCTCACGCTTAGTTAGCCGATGAGTCAGATATACCCCTTCGAGCAGCCGATCTGATCGGCCATAGAGCCCTGCAACCGTGTCCCAAATCAGATCAGAATTCTCGATAATATCGATGAGGCGTTCTTCCAGCCCGTCGTCGTTGCAACTCTCGCGGTTTTCTTCCAGGACATGAATAATGTCTTCAAGCGATTTCGGACCGTCCGTCAATACATCCAGTAACGAATTCAGCAACGGGTCATCTAAGCTCATTCCACTAAAATAGGCGACCCCGACCAAAAATACGCCAAAAAAGTAACGTATTTAATCCGCTGAGCACCGATTTACATTTAGGCGTGCTTTAAGCCACTCAACTAGGCGAAAAAAGAGTCCCTTGCCTAAGGAGCAATAAATATTTCCGCTTAGCATTCAAAAAAGTGTACGGGCAATTAAAAAGCAAATGTCACGTCCTGTTCCGTGTTCGAAAATATTTTGTAGTCATAAACTCCTTGTAATGAGTTTGAAGGATCACCTGTGCGTTGATCTTTGTGAGACCATCCAAGGTGGACTGGCAACCGTACTAGCGCGTCGCTGCGAACTTTCGGTTCCCATCTCTAGTCTGAGTACTCGACAGGTGGACCTCTAGAGCCCCCGTCAATGACTTCGCAGTCTATTAGTGATGTTTTTCTCCATATCCTCAACATGTTTGATCACGTAACCATCTTCTAGCGAGCGAGTTCCCGTTTCTCCTGCGGCAACCGCAGGTCGGGCGACTCCCAGGGTCCCCGCCAGCTAATTTTGGTTAAGACCCTCAATTTTGCGAAGGTCGAATACGCCAGTCATACAAGTTACTACAACGTTTCTTTTGCCATAAATATTTTGTCAATTGTCACGTAGTCGCTGATTGTCGACATAAAAACAAAATCAGAGTACGAAAAAGTCATGGTAATAATCAACCAGGCAATAGATGCTATCTAAGGTTTCGCGCGTCATTTCAACGACTTTCTTCAACGTAGGTGATGCGGCAACCCTGTGGCGCTGCGACGACGATTTGAGGTTAGTAGTTTCCCTCGGCCAGCTCCTTGGGCATCAAGATGTCAAGTACTTGGTCGGCAACGATCGTCTTGAGTTTGCGGTTCTCCGTCTCGAGCTCTTTGAATTTTTTGGCATCTGTTGCCTTCATACCGCCATAGGTGTTCTTCCACCGGTGCCAGGTTGCCTCTCACCGCTAAGTGACGAGCAACCTCAGCAACAGTTTTACCTTCGTTCAACATCTTGTCGCCCTCGGCAAGCTTTCTGATCACCTGCTCGGGGGTATG
>JAJYGT010000030.1 GCA_021785005.1 Actinomycetes bacterium | reverse complement strand
TCTGTCTATCGCCAGACGGGGCTTTTGGGGCTTTGCATTCCGGTGGAGTACGGTGGTGCCGGCATGGGGACGATGGGGCTTACCCTTGCAATTGAGGAAGTGGCGAAATATTCAAGCGCAGCAGCTCTGATGCTTCTTCTTACGCGGCTAGCGTCGGGTCCGATATTGATTGCAGGTACTGAATCTCAAAAACAAAAGTACTTAGCCGGAATAGCCAACGGAAGTCTTAAAGGCTCATTTGCACTATCTGAGGTCCAGGCTGGTTCAGATGTAAAAGGGATTTTAACCAACGCCAAACCTGTTGGTGCCGATAGCAGTACCTGGGTAATAAACGGTCGCAAATGCTGGATATCAGGTATTTCCCAAGCGGATTTCTTTGTTGTATTCGCCAAGACATTAGATAAAAACGATGCAACACGCGCATCAATAAGCTGCTTCATTGTTGATCGAGACACAGATGGGTTATCGATTGGGTCTGTGGATCGAAAGCTTGGCGTAAAAGGCGTCGATACGGGAGAGCTGATCTTAGACGACGTAGTTGTCGACCAAGATGCGATGTTAGGAGAAGTTGGCGGGTTTAAGCTTGCAATGCTTGCCTTGAATTCAATGCGCCCGATAGTTGCGGCTCGAGGAATTGGCTTAGCTGAGGGATGTATCGCCTATGCGGTTGACTACATGAAAACAAGGCGCGCATTTAATAGGTCGATATCTGAGTTCCAGGGGTTGCGTTGGGAGATTGCTAAACTCGTTACCGAGTTAGAAGCAGCACGTCTTTTAACCTATCGAGCTGCTTTTTTGATTGATGAGGGTCATTTTACAAAAGAATACGTTCCATATCTTTCCATGTCGAAGTATTACGCCACTGAAATGGCGGTTCGAGCCTCAAGTTTGTCCTTGCAGGTAATGGGCGCTGCTGGATATATGGAAGATCATCCTCTCGAACTGTACTATCGGGATGCAAAGCAGCTGACGATTGTAGAAGGTACCAGTCAGATTCAGCTCGATTTGATCGCCCGGGGAGTTTTCGATGGTGATATCTCCTGGTAAAAAAGTTGCGTTGTATGCTTTTGCGGACAGCTTTTGAATTCGAACGTCGATGATCGCTCGTTACATCTATTCGTTTTTTTACGCGCAGAGACATAAGCGCACTGGACATTGGTCGGCTTGGTAACCGTATCTAGATGCCAGAATGTTGGGATCCAAATACGCTATCTTGTGCCAATGTTTGCCAGATGTATTGGCCTGGTCATGTGGCACCGGTGTCGCTATTAATCAAGCTGTAACGGTGATTTGGGCGCAATTAAATATTGCCCGATCATAATTATGTAATGGATCTACTTACAGAGCCGATTTGGCGAAGATTTTGGTATGCGGTCGCTTTTGTGGAGGACCTTGCCCAAGGCCCACTTGCTAGGACGGTACTTGGTACACAGTTAGTGATTTGGGCCGGTCCAAATGGCGAGGCTTGTGCCGCAATCGATAATTGTCCACACAGAGATGCTCGACTTTCCCAGGGTTGGACTTGCGAAGGTCGCATTGTGTGTCCCTACCACGGTTGGGAATACGGGATGGATGGCCGGGTAGAAATAGTCCCGCAGACTCCGGATTTACATAGTTTTCCTAGCCGATTTAGCTTAGATACCGTGTTCGTTTCAGCTCGATACGGTGTTGTTTGGATTTGTCTGGATGAGCCGATTAGACCGATTCCTGAACTTCCCGACGGATCAGGCGATGAATGGCGAACAATACGTGAATTTGACGAGGAGTGGGCAACTGCTGCCGCGAGATTGATGGAAAACAGTTTTGATCCAGCTCATACGGTTTTTGTCCATCGGGCGACTTTTGGGGATACTGCGCGTCCCGATGTTGACGTTCCTTCGGTGGAACGAACTTCGTATGGCATGATCGCGAAAAATGATCTATCGGTTGCTAACCCAGAGAATGGTCGCGTAATCACTGGCGAGTCAGACAACGATCTCACCATTCGAAGCACTATCACTGAATTTCACGCGCCATTTTTGCGCATGCTTTCATCAACGTACCCTAGCGGCAAAATTCACCAAATCATAACCGCCGCCACGCCAGTGGACAATAATAGGTTGCGACTCATTCAATGGGCAGTTCGAAACGACACCGAAAAAGATGCTCCTGCGGCTGATATTGTCGCATTCGATCGACGGGTGACCTGGGAAGATCAAGCACTTTTGGAGGGAATCTGGAAGCCGTATTCTGAAGAGCTAACAGCAAATGTTCACATCAAAGTCGATAGACCAACGGTTGAGATCAGGCGTATCTACATAGAGATACGAGAGGGAAATTGGCCTGGTTTAGTCGATGACCTAAAGGTTGAGCCTAAACTTTTGGAGGTGGCACCGTTAAACTCCAGTGCTGGCTCAGGTGGAGACGCTAACTTGAAAGTTTCATTGTCCCGAGTGAATTAGCTCGAGCGCATTTATCACTTGCTACTGGTCACGTAATCGTAGGATCTCGTTGTTTAGGTACCCTCGGTATCGATCACTCCTTGGACAAATACGTAAAAGAGTTTCAGTTAGGTTGGGGAAACACAGAGTGAGAAGTGCAAAAAAGCTGAGTTTGATCAGCTCAATTGTTTTTTTATTTCAGTGCACAAAATTTTATCAAGGATCCAGAAAATAACTTCCGCTAGTTGGGTCGTAAACTTTGTCCATAAACACAGAGAAAAAGCAATCAAAATATCATCAAATTTTTGATTGAACGTTGTCCAAAAAAGTCGATACGTTACCCGCGCAGCATCGAGTGAATGTTTCGGTTGAGTTGTTTCTGGATCACCGTATTGAGTCGGATGTTCCATTTTGCTTTTCGAACTCGGGGACGCTTGTGTCGAATTGTTGAGTGTGTGCTGTGGTATATAAGGATAATTGTAACTCTTTAGTATTTTAGACACCGACATCGCCAGATACTTGGGTCCCATTAGTCTTTTACGAATGGAATTGATGCAGGTATCGACGCATAAATATGAGAAAAGCGAGTTGAACTGGTCAAATTTGGTTCAACAGCTAATTTCTAAAAAGGAACTTTCGTCAAGCCAGGCCTACAGTGCGATGGCGGCTCTGTTGGGGGATGAAGTTTCGCCGGTGATTGCCGCGGCGTTTTTGGTTGCTCTTCGCGCCAAGGGCGAATCGGTACAAGAGATGGTAGGTATGGCTAACGCCATGATCGAATTTGGGTTGCACGTTGACTATGAAGGCGAGCTACTTGATACCTGTGGCACCGGTGGAGATCAAAAACATACCGTAAATGTGTCGACAATGGCGGCGCTCGTATGTGCTGGCGCGGGTGTAAAAGTCGCAAAACATGGCAATAGGGCTGCTTCGTCCAAAGCTGGCTCGGCGGATGTTTTGGAAAACCTGGGTGTAAAGATAGACCTGGGTCCAAAAGGCGTTGCACAATGTATAAGACGCACCAATATGGGTTTTTGCATGGCGCCGGTCTTTCATAAAGCAATGGCACACGTGGTCCCCATTCGCCGTGCACTAGGGATTCCTACGGCATTTAATTTCTTGGGACCGCTCGTCAACCCAGCTATGGCTAAATATCAAATCGTTGGGGTATTTGATCCGTCGATGTTGATGACAATGGCCAAGGTACTTGGAGAATTGGGATCCAACCACGCCTTGGTTATACACGCTAAAGATGGTTACGATGAACTTTCAATTACTTCGCAAAACACAGTCATTGAACTAAAGCGCGATGATCGTGGCGAGGTGGTATTTGATGAGTACATTTTGGATCCCGGGGATTACGGGTTTGCTGCGTGTGATCCAAGTGCCCTTGAAGGAGGAGACGCCGTCACCAACGCAAAGGCACTTTTGAGCGTGCTTCTAGGTGAGAAAGGTCCAATAAGAGATATTGTACTCTTGAACTCTGGCGCAGCTCTTTATGTTTCGGGTGCTTCAGTTTCAATTTCTGCTGGAATCGAGTTGGCTACCCAAGTGATTGATTCTGGCGCAGCTAAGCGTACGTTAGATCTGTTAGTTGAGGTCTCGAACTCTTGTGATCTGAATTAACTTCGCATTTTGTAGAGTTAGAGAGTCTTTGTTTTCTGCGGTTTCTAAATCGTGTGATTGGTGCGTTGCCAGCCTTTTTAGCTTGGGCTGATTCTTTCGAGCAATAGTGATTCTTTGGTTTTTTGGCGATTGTTCTCGCAATTATGTGGCTCGAAATCGTCAAATATTTGGCAACGCAGCTTCGCGACCACAGATGTTTCGTCTAGTAAAACCCACTCTTTCGATGACCTTAGGGTCTTCCAAACGATCCATAGTTCCTCAAAGGTTTCTAGAGACTTTGGAACTGATGCGATTGACTTAGAGTTGCCTATGATATTGTCAAGATCAAATGAGCTTGATCCTGTAAAGCCGTTGAATTCAAGGGTAATCTCAGTTACGCTTGATATGTCAAGACACGCACGACCTTTTCGGATTTCAAGCTTCACATTGTTACGACTAGAAAAAATTTCTAGTCGGTCTTGTTGAGCGAAAGTTTCCAAGACCAAACTTCTGATAAGGCCATCTATGAGAAGTTTGGACCCCAGACGAAGTTCTTCTGCTGCTTCAAATTGCTCTTGTCTAGAGAGCACTAACAGCAGATAACGTAGATTTGTAGATAACCAATTTGGATAGTCACTCCATGAACTTGGCTGATCTGGCGAATTTATATCTGTTATTGACGTAGAGTTTGTCCACGATGTTCGATCATGAGGTTCTTTATGCGCATTTTGAGCCTTGTGAAGAGCAAACGCTGCACTTTTCGCCGACTTCATGGATCTGAATGGTCCTATCATTCCCGGTCCGATAACTATATTGTCTGGGTTGGCACGTACTCGTTGTACACGTGCTTTGTAGTTATTATCTGACATGTTGGTCTGGATGAAACAATATTGCAATGGAGTAACTTTACCTAAAGTGTTGAATTGCGGTTGGAGAGCCTGTACCAAGCGAGCTTCTAACAGAAGTGCCTCAAGTTCGGTTTTGCACAGCACGTAGGAGTAAGTTTTCATGGTAGATAAAAGCTTGGTCGCCATTTTGCGACCGTCTGAAGTGAAATAGGAGCGGTAGCGCGCGTTCAAGTTGTTCGACTTGCCCACATAAATCACCTGACCAAGGTGATTTGCCATCCAATAAACGCCCATCAATCTTGGAATGTATTTTGTGATCTTTACCTTGTCATTCGATCGATGTTTGATTCCGTGTGGCAACTCCAACAGTTCTTCGACGGTTTCAACTCCGTAACTGCTAGCTCGATCTATCAAATAAAATAACAAATCGACTGTAGCCAAAACATCGGGCATAGCTCGATGCGAAGGGGTGTGGTCGAGGTGTAATTCGCGAGCTAAGGTTTCTAGTTTGAAGTTGGAGACTTCACCTGTAAGAAGTTTTTTTGCCAAATGCAATGTGTCGACTATCGGCGATTCGTTGTTGAAGCGCAATGATAATTGTTCGAAGGCTGCAATGATAAATCCTAAGTCAAATCGAATATTGTGGCCGACAATGACAGACCCGGTGGCAAATTCTAGAAAACGGTCTAACACTTGAGGTAATTTTGGTGCGTTGGTCAGCATTTGACTGTAAATTCCCGTGGCTTCAGATATGTAAGCTGGTATTTCTGCATCGATCGAAACAAGTGTTTGGTAGCTGTCGACAATTTGTCCATCACGTACCACAACTGCAGCAATCTCGGTTATTTCGCAGCTTGTAGGCGATAATCCCGTTGTTTCGATATCTAATATGAGAAATTGGACGTTATTTAACGGAATTTGCGGGTCATCGAGAAATAGCTGAGTCATCTCTTTAATAATAGAACATATGTACTATGAAATATCAGTCACCGTATATCTGTTCCATTAAGGTATGGATAATTATCTTATCTTTTATGATTTTGCTAAAATCGTGCATTGGATTGAGATTCAAATCTTGTGAGGGAGTAAAAAATCCACGCGCGATGTTGAATTGAATTCGAGGTTAGCTACTCGGGCGAGTAGCATCAATTCGTGACATTTCTAGCGAATATTTCGTGTGGGGTGCCAAGCAAGCAAGCCTGTCGACAAAAAGAAGAGTATAAATAACGTGAGTCCCGTGCAAATGCCCAAATACAGATGTGACAATTGCGGAAACAAGACTCGATTTGACGTAGTTGCGACTGAGAGATCAACTGCATTTTTTCACTACAGTCTTGGCGGCGAATTATCTATCGAATCAAGGGAAATACTTAACCTTGAAGTTGAAACAGTTACTTGTCGTTGGTGCGGATCAACCAAGTCGATTGTTGACGATGCTTCCATGGCTAACGAGGTTTGAAAAGTCAGCTCCTTGGACTAGCAAAGAAAATATTTCGACTGTGTAGGTGCTGCTTAAATCAAGCCAGCGTTGCGTCTTGCAGTGTCAGCTAAATTTTTAAGTTGAAATCATCGTTATTTGTTATGGTTTGGGCGGTCGTCGCAACATTTGACCAAACATTGAATTTTAGTTTGGATACTAGAGTTATAGGTAAAAGTAAGTACGCCTCACAGCAGCGTTGATGGGCTTTTGGAACCCGGATCACTGTTTAGTAGACGTTGGAATTTTGAACTGATCGGTTCAAGCAAGCTCAGGATTAAGGTGCAAATGGCAAGCGAACTCAGCGTCGAGACACAACCTCGGCGTGAGCGGTCAAGGCCCAAGCCTTGGCAATTTGGGAAAGTCACTCACGTAATAGTGGAAACTCCAGAGACAAGTACATTGAGAATAGAAGTTCCTGATGCGGCGCAGTTTGTTCCTGGGCAGTATTACAACATTCGAATTCCAATTCCGGGCAGGGAGCGACCGATCCAACGAGCCTATTCCGTTGGATCTTCTCCGGTTCCTGATCATTCAATAATTGACGTGGGTATTCGTGAGACCCCGGGTGGGTTGGTTTCACCAGTACTGGTTCGCGAGATCTCACCTGGAGATTTGTTAGAGGTTCGTGGACCATATGGTGCTTTTACCTGGACTGAGAAAGAAGCTGGACCGCTGCTCTTGGTAGGTGCTGGTTCGGGTGTAGTGCCTTTGATGTCGATGATTAGGTATCAGGTTGCAGTAGGATCCAAATATGAAATGCATTTGATTTTTTCGTCTAAAAACAGAGAATTCGCAATTTATGCCGACGAATTAGACGAACTGGCGAAAACTAATGATTGGCTTAAGGTTTCGCACACTTTTACCCGAGACGACAGTGACAGCTCTGCACGATACCACCGTCGGATCGACTCTGAAATGATCACCGAGATTTTTGGGGAAACTAGTCCAAAATTAGCCTATATTTGCGGTCCTCCTGAGGTGGTGGAAAAAGCAGAGAGCGTTTTGCTTGAGCTTGGGATGCAAGCGGATTCTGTACGTACCGAGAAGTATGATTGATCATTATGGCGGTTCTAATTGACAGTCCGCTTTGGTTGTACAGGGGCGTAAAGCACGCTCACTTGGTCTCTGATCGATCGTATGACGAACTTCATGTGTTTGCAGGTGAAATAGGCTTGCCGCTTAGGGCATTCCAGGGCGACCACTATGATGTTCCGCTTCACATGATTTCATATGCATTGGAATCAGGTGCAATTCAAGTTGATCCTCGCGAACTTCTTGGAAGGTTGATAGGTGCCGGACTTCGACGGAAGCGCTCAAAGAGATTCTAGAGTCACCCTAGAAATACTAACTGCAAGCGCCAGAGAGCTTGGCCTCGCAGCAATTGGGGTAGCTGGTGTGCGCCGTTATCTAAACGTAGAGGTAATCCTATGTGATCGCAAGGCCGCAGGGCTATCTGACACCATGGAGTTTACCTATCGCAACCCATTGCGCTCTAGTGATCCACGGCTAATTTTAGCTGGTGCACGATCCGTAATTACTACAGCTTTGGCCTATGGTAACGATGAGCAACCCGATTTGGATCACTCGTCGCTATTTGCCAAATACGCGAAAAAAGATTTCTACGCGGAGTTGTCAGCCAAGTTGCAAGCTCTCGCCGATGTCATTTGTGATGCAGGGTATAAATGCAGGGTGATACTTGACTCTAATGCGATGGTGGACAAAGAAGCAGCATCTAGAGCAGGCATAGGAACGTATTTAAAGAATTCTTTGATTTCGGTCAAAGGAGTGGGTACCCAAATTGTACTTGGAAGCATCGTAACTGACGCTTGGATTGCTCGCACGAAAAGACGAGAACGGTTGGCAGGTTGCGGACGATGTGTTAAATGCATCGAAGCGTGTCCGACAGGTGCCATAGCGGAGTTTGGAGTAATTGACGCCAGGAGATGTCTAGCGTGGATATTGCAAAAGCCGGGAGTGATCGACCCGAGCTTTTTGGCAGTAATTGGATTAAAGATTTACGGTTGTGATATTTGCCAGGACGTGTGCCCCTATAACGCTAGCCAACCATATGACGACTGTCAAAGTCCCGATCGTATCTTTGAAGATATTTTATATTTTCTGAGCGCCGGTGAAAAAGAGCTGTTAGATAAGTTTTCCCATCTTTATATACGAGATCGAGACCCGTCAATTCTTAGGCGAAATGCTCTAATTGCACTTGGAAACTTTCCTTTTATGTCTAGTTCCAAAGTTGATATTGCTCTAAAGGTCCTAAGACAATTTGCCACAAGTTCCAACGACGTTTTGTCCACGCATGCGAACTGGTCAATTTCTGCTATTGAAAGCCGGGTTTGATTTGCTTATAAAGTCGTTTGGCCAGTAGTTGTTGAATCATGAAAAAGGCACCAATACCAGCTTGATTTGGAGCGACACTTAGTTTCAGGTGACCCTCTAACCTTGTATGGTGCAAATGAACGGGCATCTTCAAAGCGTTGTAGTGAGTATTGGGAATTGTAAAAATTGAAATGGACATCACAAAAACCGATTAAGGCGTGCGATCATGTCTTGATATCAAATGATTTTCCTCCAAAGGTTGGCGGAATTCAAAATTATCTCATGGAGATATACCGTAGGTTGCCATCGGACCGCATTTGCGTGATAACAACCTCATACGACAACGATAAAGATTATGACCAAGAATTAGATTTCCCCGTGGTGAGATTGGCTCGAAAAGTGCTGTTACCGACCCCTTCGCTAGTAATTGAATTAAATAAGCTTTTGAAGATTTTAAATCCAAAAACAGTTGCCTTAGATCCTCTTTTACCCCTTGGTCTTGTTTCTCCATGGCTTATTAAAGACGTGACATTTTTGGTTTGGGGTGCAGAAGTGGTAATCCCAGCGTCTCTTTTTGGTGTGCGAAGCATAGTAGCAAAACTTCTACGTGGATCACAAGGTGTGGTATCAGGAGGCCAGTATGCGCTAGATGTCTTGAATGGGCTGTCCAAGGCGAATTTGCCTCGAAGCACAGTGGTTCATCCTGGCGTTGACATAGCTCGTTTTACGCCGGTACCCCAAGCGACCAAAGATCAGATCAGGGCGAAATTTGGAATTCTACCGTCTGATATCGTATTGCTTGGCGTTTCACGCCTAGTGCCGCGAAAGGGAATGGACACTTTGATCAAAGCCAGTGCCATCGCGAGAAAGGAAATTCCCAACTTGAAGTTGATTGTCGCGGGTGATGGGCGTCAACGACCAAGCTTGGAAAAGCTTGCTTCGCGATTTGGTATTCCGGTTCGTTTTTGGGGTAAGGTGTCTAACGAAGACCTAGTTGCACTTTATCGCGCCTCAGATGTTTTTGCCATGCTCTGTCGGAGTCGATGGTGGGGTTTAGAACAAGAAGGCTTTGGGATAGTCTTTATTGAAGCAGCTGCGTGTGGGGTCACGGCCTTAGCAGGTGATTCAGGTGGGGCCAGTGAGGCAGTTTTGGATGCGGTAACTGGATTTGTCATAAGCGAACCAAAGGACGCAACCGCAGTAGCTCTTAGGCTTAAAGAAATTGTACATAATTCTCAATTGAGAAGCAAAATGTCAGCGAATGCGCTGGAGCGTGTGCGCAACGAGTTTGCCTATGAGGTGATAGCAAGGAAGTACGGAGAATTCTTCGACCTGATGGGGTGAATTACGACATGACAACTCGGAAGTTAGTGTCTTGTAGGGGATTGGCTATGTTGAATGTGACTTTTTACTCCTTTAATTGCTAAATTTATTGTGGTAGCTTTGCGAGTGGCAGAGATAGTGAGGACATCAATGGACAGGACCGTTGAAACGGCAGTTGTTGGCGCAAGCGCAATTGAATGCTATAACGTAGCGATCGATTTTTCGAAGTACCAAGAATGGGCCGGCGATATAAAAGACGTAACCGTTTACGAAACCGATGATCAACATCGAGGTACTCTTGTATCTTTTAGGGCTGCAGCGTATGGTCGAAGCGCATCGTATACACTTCGCTACTCGTATCCCACCAAAGATCCTCTGACGATTAACTGGGTACAAGAAAAGGCCGATCTCACGGCGAAACTAGACGGGACATATGTTTTTATTCCTTTAGATGATGGACGCACCCAGGTAACATATGCACTTGAAGTCGAACTTTTAGTACCCATACCGGGATTTGTAAAACGCCGGGCTGAGACCAAAATTATCCACAGTGCTCTAAAAGATTTAAAGGAGCGTGCAGAAGCTAAAGCCGCTTCGAACGGCGTAGGCTCTCGTTAGTGCAAGATTTTCGAATCGGACTTGATCTTGGCGGGACCAAACTAGCTGGGGTTATTACAGACGCGAATTCAAAAATTTTGGCTTCGCGTATGCAATTAGTTTCACCTAATGCAGATGCAGTAATTATGGCCATGAAACGTATGATTGGCCAACTATGCACTGCAGTAAATGTTACGTCTAAAGACGTTTCGTTTGTTGGTGTTGGCGTACCGGCGCTAATTAGCAATAGCGGCGCTATTTATAGTTGCACGCATATCCCTTCATTGGCCGAGATTGATTTGTCTTTTGAACTAAATGGTCTAGGTACGTGGAAACTTGGCATTGATAACGACGTGAATTGCGCAGCGATTAGCGCGATAAAGGCACACGGACCATCTTTTTTTCTTGTTACAATCGGCACTGGCCTGGGAGGGGCGCTTGTTCTGGATAACCGACTTGTAAGAGGAAGTAGGGGCTTTGCCGGAGAGATTGGCCACATTATTGTCCAAGCGGGCGGGCGGTTGTGCCCTTGCGGCAAGCGCGGCTGTGCAGAAGCGTATTCTTGCGGACTTGCCCTGACAAAGCGAGTTGAAGAGGAGTTTGAGAACGGAAACCTCCGGGAATTTCTTAACGCGCAACACCCAAATCAGCGCCCGAGTCCAAGAGATGTCTTGGAGCGCAGCTATTTGTCACCGGTGGCAAAGGACATACACCGGGAATTTTGTTTCTACATTGCCGTTGCCGTTTCGGGCATGCTAGAAATTGTCGATGCAGAGAAAATCTTAATTGGCGGCGGTGTCTCTAGTTCGTTCGATTTTTTTAAAGATGAACTTGTTCGCGCATACCATGACGTAATGGCACCAAATCGGATGCGTCAAGATATCGAGTTCATACGTATTGAAAATGGGCCAATGGCGGGTGCCCTAGGTGCATCGCAACTTGACAGCGTGTAAATTTTTTATAAATTCTGTTTGAATTTGAGACAATGGTTATCGGTTCACAAAAGCTAGGCTATGTCAATGGACTTTCGCAGAATTAATGGACTTCCTCCATACGTTTTCGGGATTATTGACTCCATCAAATTAGAGTTACGCCGAAACGGAGAAGACGTCATCGATCTTGGATTTGGCAACCCGGATATACCGTCGCCAGAACTGTCAGTGAGAAAGCTTGCCGAGGCGGCAACCAACAGCAGGAATCATCGGTACTCTTCATCTCGTGGAATTCCCAACCTTAGAAAAGCTATCGCAGATCTTTATATGCGAAAGTATGGCGTGGAAATCGACCCTGCCACCGAAGTCGTAACGACAATCGGTGCAAAAGAGGGGCTTAGCCATTTAATGTGGGTTTTAGTTGGTCCAGGCGACACTGCTTTGGTGCCATCACCTTCGTATCCGATACATATTTGGGCGCCGCTTTTTGCGGGAGCTGAAGTTCGTCAAGTGAGACTTGGCGAGATTGGGTCGTCACCAGAGACTTTTTGGGAAAACCTTCTTGAAGCGTATGAGTCTACGTGGCCAAAGCCAAGAGTTATTGTTGTCTCGTTCCCTCATAACCCCACAACAATGTGCGTGGATTTGCCATGGATGGAACGTTTGGTAGCCTTCGCTAGGGACCGTGGCGTCATAATCGTGCATGACTTTGCCTATTCTGATACCTCGTTCGATGGATATCGACCTCCGTCAATTCTGGAGGTCAAGGGTGCGAAAGACGTTGCAGTGGAGTTTTACACTATGACAAAGTCATATTCGATGGCCGGATGGCGAGTTGCCTTTATGTTAGGCAATCGTGAAGTAGTTCAGGCTTTAACCAAACTTAAGACCTATCTTGACTATGGGACATTTCAACCGATACAAATTGCAGCTACGGTAACCCTTAATGAAATGGATGGTTACCCTCTTGAGGTAAATGCCCAATATTTTGAACGCCGCAACGCGCTTTGCGATGGTTTGGAAAAAATCGGCTGGAAAATTGAAAAACCTAAGGGTACCATGTTTGTTTGGGCACCCCTACCAGAGGCATATAAGGAGATGGGCTCGCTAGAATTTTCAAAATTTTTAGCGCTTGAGGCAAATGTTGCAACATCTCCAGGTAACGGTTTTGGTCCTGGCGGCGAGGGATTCGTCCGATTTGCACTTATTGAGAACGAAAAGAGAATCGCACAAGCTGTACGAAACCTAAAACGGGCATTGGTGAAGCTAAATTAGCTTATTAATCCCGGACTATTAGCATCACATCATCAACTTGTACTTGAGGTACGATCGACCAAGATTCACATCAAGCAGCCTTGAAATGAAGAGATTATTGACAATCAGAACCAGATATTTAGAAACAATTGCGAGGTTCCTTTGACCCAAACGTATAGAAAAACATGCATTGAAATATATTCGTAATACTTGACGGGTATGGTGTTGTTGTGCACAGGTACGTGATGCGAGTATGGTTGGATGACAGGCCGGGAGCGCTAGGGGCGGTAGCCTCACGCATCGGATCGGTGCGGGGCGACCTGGTTGGAATCGAAATTCTAGAACGTGGCGCAAATCGGGCCATTGATGAACTCATTGTGGAAATTCCTTCTGCAGACTTGCTAGATTTACTCGTCCGTGAAGTTCACGAAGTCGACGGGGTGGACGTAGAAGAAGTGAGGGAGTGGAGACACGATGCGCAAGACATACGTTTAGCACCCCTAGAAATCGCGACAAAACTTCTTGAAGAGGTAGATCCAGCATCCATTGCAAAAACGCTTGTTATGCGCTCGATCGACGTTTTTGACCTCGGATGGGCGGCAGTTGTTTCGAGTGATACCGATCAGGTCATTGTAGCGCTTGAGGGCGCCGCGCCCAATGACACTTGGATCAGGGCATTTGTCAAAGGTGGCACTGCGCGAGAAACGCTTACTGGGCTTGGCAGCGGTACTGATGAGATAATGATGCATGGTCTAGATTACGGTGGATGGATTCTTGTGGCTGGGAGAGAACAGCGACCTTTTCGGGCACTCGAACGATCGCAACTTTGGATGTTGTGCAGGATCGCAGGTCAATATTCCACGCAACTCGATCTGGGATTGCCGACAGCTAAATCATAAGTTCGGCCGAACTGCGTTTTTGAATGCATTCTCAAGCGATTCTAAATTGCCACATTGCAGGTTGTTCTACGAGGGTTTTGCTTTCTCGACATCCAAACGCCCAAAGTTTGGCCAAGGACCACATTATTTTCTGGAACCAGGTGATACTTTTCTGGTTTAGATTATTCGGGTAAGGTATCTATTCCATAGCGTTTTTCGAGATTGACTAACCGATGGTCGTGACTTTGCTTCAAATGTCTCGTGAGCCAAGTGTGTCGACGCAAAGTCTGTTTCATCTATTATATCCACGCCAATTCCTGCAAGCATTGCAGCTCCAAGAGCTGTAGCCTCAATATTGTTTGGTCTGATTAGATCGCGTTGCAGTTGATCAGCTTGAAGCTGACAAAATTGATCGCTTTGTGTCAGCCCGCCATCAATTACAAGCTTTTGCACTGGCTCACCAAGATTCTGCTCTATCGAATCTAAAACTTCCTGAGTTCTAAGGCATATACCCTCAAGGGCCGCCCGAATAATGTGTGACGGGGTAGTGGTGGAAGATATCCCAAAGATAGTCGCGCGAACATCTCTGTTCCAGTATGGGGTTCCAAGTCCGGTGAAGGCTGGCACAAAGACCACGCCATCAGATGTGCGGGTGTGCTTTAGTACTTGATCTAAATCCAGATAGTCATCCAACAAATGAATTTCGTCACGCAACCACCGCAGCACTGTTCCACTGGAAAATATAGTTCCTTCTAGGCAATAGTTCACTTTCTGGTCTTTAATTTGCCATGCCACTGATTCGAGTACTTCAAGGCGTGGTTGCTTGCGCGTTTGTCCTATGTTGGTGACAAAAAAAGTTCCTGTACCGTGCGTTATTTTTGATTCACCTTTAGAAAGACAACGATTTCCAAACAACGAAGCTTGTTGGTCGCCGACTAAACACGAAATTGGCGTTCTCGCAAATGGTAGCTGACCTTGAATTGATGCCAGGAGGTTGCCAGCCGTTGGTACGATTTCGGGTAACCATTGCGCGTTGGTCTCGAAAAAATCTAGCAACAAAGGGTCATAGCTCAAGGTATTTAAATTCATCAACAGTGTCCTAGATGCATTTGATGAATCCGTAATGTACCTAGAATCGGGTTGACCGCCAGTCAAATGCCACGCGATAAAAGCATCTAGGGTTGCAACCGATGGAATTTTGGCAGTTGCTAGGAAATTATTTGCACTCAACCAGGCAATCTTGGTCGCTGAAAAGTAAGGATTTAGTTCGAGTCCGGTTATGTTTTTAATGTCTAAATTGCCAAGTTGTTTCTTTAGATTTTCGCAGTCGCCGTGCGTGCGACCATCTTGCCAGGAAATAAGAGGGTACAATATACGTTGATCGGCACGATCCCAAGCCACGACACTTTCTCGCTGGTTCGTAATGCCAAGTGCAACGACTTGTTTGGCGTTGTCGCCAAGTGCCGTCTCAAGCTCACCAAGACAAGCGATGCAGGCCCAAAGTATTTCCGTTGGGTCTTGTTCGACTTGTGATGGCCCCGGAAACGCTAGTGGCACGATTCGAGTTGCGACATTTAGGAGTTCGCCGGTTTTAGTGATCGCCATCGCTCGAATAGACGAGGTACCAATATCTAGAGATACAAATAGTTCCATGGCACTAGAAGCTATATGAATTTGCAAGGATCAGTATCAAAGAACACTTGAAAGTCACCAATTGTGCACAAGGTGACATTTGTTTCCATTGTGTAAACAGATACTAGCTCTAAGCGCATTGTCACGTTATCGCCGCGTGAATTCATTGATTATTTTGCATTTAGGGCTAGCTTGTATATAAAAGTACACAAAAGTTATGCAGATTCGCGCAAGTTTCAGGTGGTGGTCGCATTGTTGCCAGCGGTGGTGCTATTGAGTGGAGGACTTGACTCCTCGACGGTGCTAGCAATAGCTAAAGCAGACGGGTACGAGGTCCATGCGCTCAGCGTGAACTATGGTCAACGTAATGTAATTGAGTTAGAATCCGCGAAACAAATTGCCCATTTAGCGGGCGTTGCTAGCCATGTAGTTCTTGATGTCAATTTGGCGGCGTTTGGCGGATCGGCGCTCACGGGGGATTCCGAGGTGCCACGATTGTTTCCTGGCCAAATACCTGGTCTTGAAATTCCCATAACATATGTTCCGGCAAGAAACACGGTATTTTTATCTTTGGCCCTATCGCGTGCCGAGACCGTTGGTTCTACAGACATCTTTATTGGCGTAAATGCTCTGGACTATTCTGGCTATCCAGATTGTCGCCCTGAGTTTATTGTCGCTTTCGAGGCAATGGCGAACTTAGCTACAAAAGCTCAGGTGGAAGGTGCCAAACTTCGGATTCATGCACCTTTAATTGCGATGACGAAGTCCTCGATTATCCAAACGGGTTTAAATCTTGGCGTTGATTATTCAATTACACTTTCGTGTTATGATCCAGATATTGCTGGACGACCGTGTGGGTCATGTGAGGCTTGTTTCTTGAGAAGGCGAGCGTTTGAGGCCGCTGGTATTGCTGATCCTGCGCAACCCCAGTGAAGATGTAACGAAGCTTTGTGAGTATTGAAATCGTTGATGACACTTGACATTTCTTTCTATCATCGGCAGCCAGAGCGAATTTTGTAATCAAGCACGAATATAGCGAAAAAGGACATTAAAGGTATGAGCGATACATCCAAGCTGACATTACTAGGTAATAACTCTACCAAATTCAGTTATGATTCACCTGACTCGAAGATACTTGAGGTGTTCGAGAACCAACATAAAGACACACCCTATGTAATTGGGTTGCACTCATTGGAATTTACCAGTTTGTGTCCCATGACCGGACAACCGGATTACGGGATCATCCGGATTGTTTATGTAGCTGACGCCTTGTGCATTGAAAGCAAAAGTTTGAAGTTTTATTTAGTTAGTTATAGAAATTATGGTGCATTTCACGAGGATTGTGTGAATCGGATTGCGAACGACATAGTCGGTGTAATCAATCCACACTACATAAGAGTATTTGGCGATTTTAATGTACGCGGTGGAATTGCTATAAAGCCTTTGGCAATAAGACGCAGCGAAGGCCAAAGCTTGGAACTCAAAAATGAAATAGAGTCACTAATTAGAACCTACGATCAGTTAAATCCAAATACCCACTGACTTGAATTAGCCTTAGGAGATTTGAACACGTAGTATGAAAAAGTTGTATCAAATATTAATTTATTAATTGACACTTTGGAACCAATCAGCTTTGAAGCTGTGCCCGCTTTGGCAAATGAGTCTCTTAGGTGCGATTACTGTCGTCTTGTGATTGAAACTGTCACCATGGGTGATGATGATTCGCCACCATAGAATATTCCAGTAAAAGGCGAAACATCGCCATAGTCACGTCCTTTGCCAACTGCTACGTACCGCTGGTCGATGTGAGACACGTGGTTGGAAGGATCGAGCCCGATCCATCGTCCAAGCCAAGCCTCGACCCACGCGTGGCTTTCACCTACCGAACTTTCTCCCACTGCCGGAGACTCACCTGGGTACAGATACCCTGACACATAACGCATGGGAATTCCGGCCGATCTCATACATGCAATTGTGAGATGGCTAAAATCCTGGCAAACACCCTTACCAATAGTGAGCGCTTCTGCGGCGGAAGATCTTACATGGGTAATACCGCGTTCGTAGCTTAGGTGCTCTTCGACCCACTCGAGTCCGACTTCTAGTCCATCTTGAGGAGTGGGCTCAGATCTTATTCGGTCCTTTAATTCCGACGCGACTTCCGGGCCAAGGGTCGTGTACTTGGTCGTCATTAAAAATTCTGCGAAGTTATCTGCCGTATCGTCAGAGAGGAGATTGTTCCAATCAATGGTATGTTCTGGTCCCTTGGTGGTGAGTACCTCGACGTGTGACGAAGCCGCTATATCTAGATAGTCGTGGACGCGATGCAAATCAAACGCCGTAACGGCGGTTCCAAAGTAATCAATGTAGCCATACAAAGATGCACTCGGTGATACGGTAATTGTGCTAGAGAGCAGGTTTTGGCTTCCGCCTCGTCTTGGAGTCATTCTTACTTCGTTGTAACTTGAATAAACTGGACCGTTGTATTGGTACATAGTGCGATGGGTTATCTCAAGACGCCAGGTCATATCCAAACTTCCAAACGTTGAGTATGAGATGTAATGCTCTCTGGTGCGGGAGCAAAGAGCGAACTGTCTAGTGTCTGCCCTAGGTCAATTAGTGCTTCTTCAACTTCAGCCAGGTAACTGTCGGCTTGGTCAGCTAATTCATTGATGCGCGGGTATCTGAGGTTGGCGACAAGGCGCGCCAACGATGGCGGAACGGTTGGCTTATGTGGAGGATCAACGATGTGTCTGGAAAGTTCCCCAAGCGAGTCCGTGATACTTTCAGCCAAGAAAAGTATCGATTTTGGAAAGCTGGTATCGGTAAGTAAGAATTCAATGGCTTTTGCTTTGTCAACTGGTCGTTGTACTGCGCGTATATAGGCCTCATGTCCGCCAAGACAGCGCAGGGCCACAACCCAATCCTCGCCATCGGGATCGACCAGTTTTACCCTTAGGAGTCGTGCCGTTCCATCAAGCTGTTCCAAGCTTCGGCCAATATGTAAAAAAAACCAAGCCTGATCTCGATTCATCGTAGTATCGCTGATACCTCTAGCCATCGCGGACCTATCTTTTATCCAGGCAAAAAAGGCATGAGGTGAATGTCCAAGGTCTGTAACGAACGTGCGTCGTAAGCGAGAATATGTCACATTAATAGATTCCCAAAGTTCGAGAGATACCGTGTCGCGTGCACTCTTGGCGTTTTGCCATGCGAGTTCGTAACACATCGATATCGAACTTGGGTGATTTTTGCTGAGAGATAAAATTGTAGCCAGTTCGTCGAAGGTGGTTTCAGAAATATCCATACCTACCAAAGCCTGGATCTCATTCGCCCATCGCAGTTGGTGCATTGAAGTTGTTCCGATTAAATCATGGAGATGCACGTCTAGAACCCGTGCCGTCGCTTCAGCACGCTCGAGATAACGACCAAGCCAAAACAGCGATTCGGCCGTCCTTGATAACATTGTTTGTGATCGCTGAGAGTATTTCATTCGTCAGATCCAGTAAATTGCTCCGATGAAAACGACTCTAGAATTTCGGCGAAGTCGAGGGTGCTTTGGGTATCCTCAACTCTTAATTGTGGTGTTTGTCGGATCGAGATTTTTT
Organism: Actinomycetes bacterium; assembly: GCA_021785005.1. Lineage (GTDB taxonomy): Bacteria > Actinomycetota > Acidimicrobiia > Acidimicrobiales > Acidimicrobiaceae > Acidithrix. Next base: position 39,974 of record JAJYGT010000030.1, on the reverse strand, counting down.
TGGCACTGTGTCGGCTTGATAGGACCCAGGTATCCTTAGATCCTCCTCCCTGGGAGGAATTTACAACCATGGATCCTTCCGGCAATGCAACTCTGGTAAGACCACCTGGTAATACCCAACGTTCACCCGGACTAGACACAATAAATGGCCGCAGATCCACGTGTCTCGGGGCCAGCTTAGAACCGACCACAGTAGGTATTGTGGAGAACTTTACGACACGTTGGGCAATCCAACCCCTTGGGTTTGCTACTAACTCTTTCGCGACGTGTGCTAACTCCTCGTCAGACGCGGTGGGACCGATTACGATGCCTTTTCCACCGCTTGCATCCACAGGCTTTAGTACCAGTCGATCGATATTTTTGAGTACATATTCTCGCATGTCGCGATCCTCTAAGCGATACGTCTCTACGTTTGGCAGTATCGGCTTTTGATCAAGGTAATACTCTATCAGTTCAGGCACGTATGTATAAAGTAATTTATCATCGGCAACACCATTGCCTACAGCATTGGCGATGACAACGTTATTCGCTCGCGCTGCATTGATCAACCCCGGAACACCAAGTACGGAGTCCCCTTTATATTGAACGGGATCCAAGTAGTCGTCGTCGATACGCCGATATATGACATCGACTTTCAAATCGCCTTCGGTAGTCCGCACGTATACGTTATTTGCGCGACAAAAAAGATCTCGTCCTTCGACCAATGGTATCCCCATTTGACGCGCGAGAAAAGAATGTTCGAAATATGCGGAGTTATACACGCCAGGTGTAAGAAGAACGACCATGGGATTTGCTACGTGATGGGGAGCTTGCGCGAGCAAAGCAGATAGGAGCTTCGACGGGTAGTCGACAACAGGTTCGATCTCGTAACTTTCGAACAACTCGGGTAAGATTCGCGCCATTGCTCTGCGATTCTCTAAAACGTAGGAAATGCCAGATGGTGTTCTTAGGTTATCTTCTAAGACCGTTAGAGCGCCTTTTTCGTCTCTAATCAAGTCCAGACCCGCTACGGTGATGCGAACTTGGCCGAAATTGTTGATACCGAATGCCCGTCGGGCAAATTGACTTGATCCAACTACAAGGCGCCTTGGCACTATTTTGTCTTTTAGCACCTCACCTTGGGAGTAGATGTCGTCGAGGAACATCTCAACTGCTCGAACTCGCTGGATTAGTCCCGCTTCAACGGTTTCCCATTCAGTTGAGGTGACGATGCGTGGGATTGGATCTAAAGGGAAAGTACGTTCCTGGCCGCCTAGGGAAAAAGTAATACCGCGGGCTTTGAAGCTTTCCTCGCACTCTAAAGTTCGCCTTTTGAGCTCGTCGATCCCCATGGCTTCCACGGCTTTTGTGAGAAGTTGCCAATTGCCATCGTGCACACCTTGATCGTCGATCATTTCGTCAAACGATTCGCCTTTACTCTTGTAATTTTCAAATGGATTTTCCATGGATGTATGAAAAGCTAGTTCGATATCGATCGACTGCGACTCTTATTGTGTTTCAGTTTGAAAAATTTAATCGAAACTACGCGTTACCAGCGCGTTTGAAAGCCGTTTACCAAGGCCGTCCTGCGTAAACTCCGACGCGTCTAATCGCTTGGTCGGGTATTAATCGTATCGATCGCACTACATGCAAATTAGATCGCAAAAAGCTTGCATAAACGTTACTTATTTCTTATGATAGGGTACATTCAGTAAATACAAAACGCTAACAATACAGATCCAATGTGGACTAGATGAATCTGAGCACGGATGGGGAATAGCTTTACGCTAGTTGGAGCCAGTGAATGGTTGCAAAGCTTATCCTCAATTCCAATTACTAATCGAGGGGGCAGTTTGTCGATTAGGCCTTGGCAGTATAAATCAAAGGCGCGTGCTATTTATGCACGGCGATGGTCTTTTGTATGACTCGCCAAAACTTGTATGATAATGTGCTGCAACCTTGTCGATTGTGCCAGTCGTTGGGAAATTCATTTGATTTTGATTTGACCGTTTTCTTCGTACGCCGCCCTTTTATAAAGGCAGGGTGCATTTCGTGAATTCTCTTGATAAAACGACTCGGCTATATCGAGCGTTAAGTGAGATCAATCAGGCCATCATAAGGCTTGAAGACGAGGAATTGCTTTTCCCACTCGTCTGTGAAATCTGCGTGGAATACGGCGGAATGGCTTTAGCTTGGATTGGTCACCCAGATACAGAGACCGGTCGTTTTGTTGAGGTCGTAAGCAGGGGAAAGGTAGGTTATCTTCAAGGAATTGTCGTATCGGGTGATCCGAACGTGCCAGAAGGTAACGGACCGAGCGGAATTTGCTGGCGAACCGGCGAGTCGGTAATAAATAACGATTACACATCTCCAGCCACCAAGCCTTGGCGTCTTCGAGCTAAAGCTTTCGGTTTGGGGTCGAATGCATCTTTTCCAATCATGCGCGCAGGGAATGTGGTCGGGGTGCTAGCTGTCTATCATCATGAGCCAAATGCATTCGACTCCGACGTTGTAGGCCTCATTAAAGAGCTGGTAAGTGATGTTTCGTTCGCGCTAGATAATTTTGATCGGCTGCGTGATATTGAATTTGGTCAGCAGATGTTGCTTGCGCGAGAACGACATTTTCGAGCATACTTCGACAGCGCGATGGTGGGTATGGCGGCGGTTAGTAAAAATGGAACCTGGATTGAAGCTAATTCGAGATTTTTGGAAATGGTTGGCTTCACTATAGAAGAAATAACCGCTATGAAATGGGATCGACTGACTCACCCAGATGATAAGGACTTGAGTGCCGATTATTTCTCAAGAATGGTTCTGGGTGAGCTAAATTTTGCAGCGTTTGACAAGCGCTACGTGCACAAAGACGGCTCTACCATATACGCACACATAACCTCTGGTGCGGTTAGAGACCAAAATGGAGATTTTGAATACGTGGTAAGTACGGTGGAAAATACCACCGAAAAGGTGCTGGAGGGAGCCCGACTTGAACAATTAGGGCGTTCTATTGACGAGTCGCTGAATGAAATATATATGTTTCATTCAAAATCGCTAAAGTTCGATTGGGTCAATCGGGGCGCCGAAAAAAACTTAGGTTACACAAGAGAAGAACTTTTAGGCATGACACCGGTTGACATTAAGCCAGAGTTCGACGAAAAAACTTTTCGCGCATTATTAGATCCTTTGCTATCCAAGCGAGAATCTCAAATTATGTTTGTGACTTGTCATGAGCGCAAGGATGGAAGTAGATATCCAGTAGAAATAAGGCTGCAGCTAGCGCCTCATCTTTCGTCTGATATGTTCATCGCAGTAGTGCTTGACATTTCTGCGCGTCAAGAGATTGAAGCAAAGTTAAACCGCGCTGCGAGTTTGTTTACTAATAGTCGCGAAGGTATCGTAATCTTTGATCAAGATAACAAGATCGCGACAGTCAACGCTGCTTTCTCAGCCCTGATTGGGTATTCGGAACATGAATTGATTGGTAAAGAAGCAAGTGTGCTACTGAGCGACCTGCAAACTGACCGAGCCTTCGATGAAATCTGGTCGATCTTTATGGAGCGTGGAATCAAAGAGATCGAAGTTACAAATACCCGAAAAGACGGTAGTACCTTTATAAATCATGTAACAATGACCGAAATAGTTGATTCCAACGGCGAAGTCCAAGGATTTGCTGGATTTTGTCGCGATGTGACTATTGAGCGCCAGAATGAGGATCGAATTAAATTTGCTTCGCGAAGCGACGCCCTGACGATGCTTTGGAATAGAGATGCGTTTTCCGGTGGGATCGATAGCATTATGCCCCAGGTAGGACAACTGGTAGCGCAGTACTCCCTTATTTTGGTCAATCTCGACAATTTCAAACAGTTAAACGAGTTGCATGGATACGTATTTGGCGACAAGGCTCTGATTGAAGTGGGACGTAGGCTAAGTGTATTTGAAGCCGAAAGTGTGCTGGTTTGTCGGGTGGGCGGCGATGAATTTGCCCTCGCTGTACCCGGAAGCGATGTGATATCGTCCATGAGGGTTGCGAGACGGGCACTTGATGCAATTGGGGCGCCATTCAATATCGACGGTCATGTATTTAGGCTGCGTGCATCGGTAGGAATTGCACATTGCCCAACCGATGCTAACGACCTTGAGTCTATATTTCGCTTGGCAGGTAGTGCACTGACCAGGTCGAAACAAGAAGGGCGAAATCAGGTTAGGCTTTTCGATGCACAGCTAAACGAAAGTTATTCGCGTACGCTCCTCATCCAGGATTCACTTAGATCCGCGCTTGAGAAAAACCAACTTTTTTTGGTCTACCAGCCTCTGATATCGCTACTGGATGGAAAGGTGTATGGATGCGAGGCACTTCTTAGGTGGAATCATCCAGATTTGGGATTCGTTCCACCGTTTGAAACCATCCGTGTTGCTGAAGATACGGGCTTTATTTTAGAATTGGGTGACTGGGTACTTGAAACTGCCGTAAGACAACTAGCAACTTGGCGATCCCAAGGTATCTATTTCAAGAAGTTAGCTCTAAATGTATCGGCGTTTCAGTTCTTACATGGGTCACTCGTGGAAAACTTGAGTGGCGTACTCGAGTCATATTCGATTCCCGCGAGCCATATCGATTTAGAGATAACTGAAACCGTAGCCATGGACAACCTGGCTGATGTGATAAACCAGATTGGGAAGTTGCGTGACCTGGGCGTAAGTATTTCAATTGACGACTTTGGAACTGGTTATTCCTCACTTAGTTATCTCCGGAAATTTCAGGTATCAAACATAAAAATTGACCGGACTTTTGTCGAAGATGTGTGCCACGATCGTGAGGTGCGTGCGATCGTCGAGGCAATTATCAGAATCGCAAAAGTGCTTGGGGTCGAAACCATCGCCGAAGGGGTTGAAACTGTAGAACAATTAGAGATGATGCGCGATCTAGGTTGTGAGCACATACAAGGATTTCTCTTTAGTAAACCGTTACCCGAAGGCGACTTAGGGAGATTTATTGAGCGCTTTAAAATGTCCGATGTCATCAATTACGACGGTAGTGTGTCGGGTTAAAGCCGGTTGTTTCTGACACTTTATTTGGATTATCAAAACAATCAAATGTCAAAAACAACTCCCAAGTTCATTTTCAAGCTTTAGTTTTGAAGTCTTGCCAAAGTGCACTAATTCCGGCTCTAAGGTTTACTTTTGGTGTGAACCCTAAAGACTTAGCTTTCGAAATGTTTACTCTAACGCCGCGCATTTCTCCGACTTTGGCTGGTCCTGTAATTCGAGGTACTTTTAGACCGGTCACTTCCTCTACGGTCTGGATAATTTCGCGCACGGTGAAACTCTCACCAAATCCTATCGTAAGGGGTCCGGTAATCTTTCGGTCCAGCGCCATGAAAAAGGCGTCAACGACGTCAGATGCAAATACGAAATCTCGCCATTGTTCACCGTCGCCATAGACTTCAAGGGGTGCCCCCCCTAAAAGCGCACGCATAATGCGTGGCATTATGGAGTCCTTGGCGAACATGTCTTGGCCATAGACATTTGTAAGTCGCATTGACGACGCTCGGATATCGTACGATCCCTCGTAGGAGCTGAGTAGCATTTCAGATGCGGCCTTGGTCGCGCCATACGGTGTCAAAGGATTAAGCGGCTGAAATTCGTCGATTCGATCGATTTCGGTATTGCCAACTACTGCGTTTGTTGAAGCGAAGATAAAACTTTCGACGTCGTTAGTTCTGGCCGCCTCTAGGAGATTCTGCGTTCCGACCACATTTGAATCAAAGACGCCTTGAGGATTGAGTTTCGACTGGAGTACCGATGTCAACCCGGCGAGGTGAAAAACTGATGTAGCATCTGGGGGAAAATTGTCTGCTACACTTTTTGGGTCGCGAATGTCACAAATGCGCGTTTGTGTTCCGGGAATAGTTCGGTCTAATAGATCTAAATTGACTACCGAGTAACCGAGTTCGTTTGCCCGTATCGCTAGCTTAGATCCAATAAATCCGCTGGCACCACTAATTACTATCGTTGAACTCAACTGTTCGCGCTTTCTACCATGAAAATCTAAATTGTGGAACCGTTAATTGTATGCCTACTATTCATATAGCAAATGTTAACTTCAGTCGAAACAGTCTAGTAGCGGGTTGCGAAGTTTACTAACGAACAACTAAGGTGATTAACGTGAAACAATTGAGATATCGCGTATTGAATTGGGTGTCGAGTACTGAAGGTAAGAAGCAGTTCAGATATTCGGTTACCTCTGTAATTTCGGTTGTCGTTTCACAGGTTGCATTTATGGTGCTTTTTGGCGCGCAGCTTGTGGAGGCACGTACGGCCTCGATCATGGCGACTTTGATAGGTGCGGTGCCGTCATATGTTTTGAACAGGTACTGGGCGTTTGAAAAGCGCGAAAAAAATAGCTTTACACAGGAAGTACTTCCTTATCTTGCAGTGGCTATCTTGGGTCTCGTATTTTCCACTTGGTCGGTGGATTTTGCAGATTCTCATCAGGGATTTGTAAAAAGTTCAGCTTTACTGCGTTTTCTCTGGGTTGACGGCGCGTACTTTGGCTCGTTTGCGGTTCTATGGGTCGCCAAGTTTTCTTTTTTGAATCGCATCTTGTTTTCCGACGACGGCAGCAAAAAAGTCAATGCATCGGTTTCTCCTGCAGTAGAGCCAGAAAGCTAGATTCTTTCGGCGAGGCCTGCATCTTTCGTTGCAAAGGTAGGCGAGTCGATAATCAATCACATCTTGATGCAACAGGTAATTGATTTATAAGGATTGAGTTTCGTGCAACTAGAAAGTACTAGGCCTTTCTTTCATCGGTTGTCAAAACTTGAAATCTAAGTTTTTGAACTATCATTGCCGCGGTAGGCGCCTGGTCTTTCGTGTCCGGATCAAGATCGTAGCCACAAACAACAGACCCACCAGGCTAAGTATTGCACCATCTCTTTCTCGTAGCGTCACGTAATTTAGCGTGATTTGACTCGAACCACTTGGAATATCGAAACAGACGAATATTCCACAAGCCCTTACCGATGCGGAGTGTGAGATTCCCGACGCATTCGTAATTGTTGCCCTCCAGCCCGAGGTGTACGTCTCGGATACTGTCAATGTCGTGGCCCTGACACTTGAAACACGATAGCTAATCATCCCATCTAAGGTAAGTTTTGCACCAGTGATGTCAATAGGTGTAGCTCCACGAACAATTGGGGGGCTGGGCGTTTGAGCGGCCAAAGCTTTTATTTCGGAAGAGATTTCATTCTTGGTATAGACAGTCAATGTTCCAATTTTGGTCGTAATGTGGTACAGCATCGGCGTTAGGTAATTAGAGAGCGTCCCATCTAATGAAATGTTGTAGTTTTGCTGGGGAATAGTAATTCCGGCAGCTATCGCATAAGTGGGGTCTTTTATGCCCGCGGGCATTACTTGCGTTGCAAGGATTTGTCCAAATGTAATCGCCCTTGGCAGACTAAATTTATACGCCAATACATTCGGAACTTGGGTTTTGACGGGTCCTTGCAATGTAGCTCGGACGCGATGGTCGGAATTGATCGGAACGACCGACAATTCCTTGATGCTTGCAATGCCCAAGTTGGGGTCCGATCTAAATGTTTTTGTTGCTGCATGAGGCGAATAGAAGGACAATACTATCGAACTAGCAGTTATTGGTGACCCGGTAAAGTCACCGACATGTGCGACAGTTTTAGACGTGCCGTTTGTGCTCATGGAAATCGGCGGTTGAATCGCCGTCGCCGTATCGCCAAGTGGTGTGCGAGTGCCAAAATATACAGGCCCGGTTAAAATCGTGGTAAGTTCCAACTGTTTTCCCAACGGTGAATAGAGTAACGACGGGCGATCTGATGCTTGTATGTGCGATTTCGTTGCAGCGTTGTAGTTTCCAAGGGAGAGCGAAGAGTATCCTCCGATACTGGAAATCTCGTTGAATAGGTTCAAGTTTGGAGTTCCAACCAGAAGAAGTTCGCCGTAATAGAACAGATCAGGATCAAAAATTCCAAAGCGTCCTCCGTTGTTTTTCATCACGTCTTTGAGCGCAAGCGCTTGAGAAGTTTTGGCCTCAGTGACAGAAGTCGTGGGAGCGCTCGCGTAGTACGCTTGGAAATTGAATGAGATTACATCAATAACTAGTATTAGTGTCAACGCGATTTGCGTAGAAGATATAGTTATTCGTGGACGGTACCAAATCACGAGCAATACCGAGACCACTAGTGTCATCTGGACTAGGGAAGATATGGCAATTTCCGTTGGGTTTTTGTAATCAGATGCAAGGCCATCCAAAATGCGAACGAGATTACCATTGAAAACCAGTAGGGCAAGTGTCGCAATGACAACCGCACTAAATGTGATCCAGGCTGATCGCCAAGCGAATTTATCGCGATGACTATACCGAAGAAGGCTTCCCAATGCCGGTACTGCAAGAATTAAGGCGACGAAGTCGAAACCAAATATATTTCTTGACGGAAGCCGCTGTTTGTTATAAATCGGCACATAAAGCATGAGTTGTTCGAACGGTGTGAATGAACCTAAAGCCAATATGGTCGAAGCGACGCCGGCAATGACCAGATGAATAATCGTTCTACGATGTGGCAAATCTGTAGCGCGCACGAGACTTTTGTTTGCTCCAAATAGTCCAGCGAGCGTCGTCATTGCCAGGATGAGAGGAACGATGCCGATATAAATTGTCACTTCTTCAAAACCATATGGACCAAAATAATTTGGCTCGGTAAATCCCCCCGGACCGCCAAAAAGAAACGGTGTAACCAGCGATAGAAACGATGTTGGATAAAACGGTCCAGCTGTGGCATAGTCAAAGGGGAGAGCGCCACGTTGAGAGGCATTTATGAATAAAAGTCCGGGAAGAATTTGTACTTCTGGGAGAAGTAACGCAGCAATTGCACCGACTCCGAAAAAGACACTGATAAGTTTTGCCTTAGGTCGTAAATATACCAACTCCAATATGCCAAAGACGGCCATAAATATTGCTTCGTAAATCATTGCCTCGGGCGCACCGCCAAGTACTACCAAGGCATAGGCAATGCCAAATAAAAGCCCGTATCTCGCTGATACGGCAACCGAAGTAGCCCTAAGACCTTTAATGAGGGCGAGGGTGAGATAAGGTAGCATCGCCAGACCGCCAACCATATCTAAATGGACACTTTGTGCAGCGTAATAACCCACAAACGGCGAGATCGCAGCTATGATCCTCGACGGTCTTCGTTCAAAGCCAAGATTGCGAAACAGCTGGTACATTCCAAGTGCGAAAACGGCTTCCAGGATAGCTTGAAAGACGCCAAGCGCAATATCGGGCGGAAAAATCAAATATAGAAATATAAGTGGATAAAACGCTCCTGAGTTAAATCCAGCAGCAAGAGGAGTACCTGTCCACGAAAATGGATTCCATGATGGAAGATGCCCATGTAGATAAGACTGTGCAACCAAATAGCGTAAAGGGTTGTTCTGCGTAAGATTATCCGACACGATAAGCGGGTGTCCATATGCTACAGGCAGCAAGTTGGCCAGTAATGCAATCATGAAGATGAAGGAGAAGAAACGGCCATAATCTCGCCACGAACCAAGTTCTTCATTGCTGACTAATTTGTATGGTTGCACAGGTCTGGTAAATCTCACGATATGAGTTTATTGAGTAACAGAACGCCAAATTCACGAAGTGTTGTTTTGAAAACGACCTGCGAGTAAGCCAAGGCGTACTTTAGGTTACGACCCTTTTTCGAATAACCAGCATGTCGAGATTCCATTATGACAGGTATTTCACTAAGGCGACCGCCCTGTATAAGTGCTCCAATCAGAAGTTCAGAGGACTGATACTGGGGTTGGGTCAAACGGATGGACTTTAGCTGATTCACTGAAATCGCTCGTATTCCACTTGAGGTATCTGTGACTTTTCGCCGGGTGATTATTGAAATTAGCCTGGCAAAGAAGGCCACGCCGATATCGCGAAATCGGTCGCCTACGCGCGTTTCGCCTAAACTTCGCGAACCTTGGCTGAGATCCGCGGTGTGGTTTATGACCGGCATCATCACCTGCTCCAGGTCACTTGGGCTCCATTGTCCGTCGGCGTCAATAATTGCTACGACTACGAAGTCATTGGCAATTGCTGCTAGGTAACCGGTTCTAAGAGACGCTCCCTGACCGCGGTTTACCGATGATGTAATACAGTTCAAGCCGTGTTTTTGTGCGATAGCCGCAGTTCCGTCAGTGGATCCGTCGTCGACGACTAAAACGTCTGGTCGAACACCGAGAATCGTTGACGGTAGTAGATCAGCAACATAACCTATTGATTCAGCTTCGTTGAATGCTGGAATAATGATTAGATATGGCGAATGCGCACGGTGGGAAAACAATTCCTTGCAGTCCGCTTGTAGTTGAGTTTCTAACGGATCCAACTCATGTTCGAGACGGGCGAATAAGGTTGGTGGAATTTTCTTGATCAACGCATGGCGATAGGAACTTATCGTAAGATCTCCTTATTATCCCTTGCCTCGCGCTTTGTGCGTGTGCTATGTAACGTACCAGTTTATCCAAGCGCAACTTTGTTGAGGTAAGTCAGTTAGGCATTGGGGCGATTGATTAATCGATATTTTTTCCAGTTCGGGTTTCTGAGCGTAATTTTACTGTTCGGGGAGCTAGAAGGCGAAATCGAACGCAACCCAATAAATGCTTTTTAGTTTTGGGCAAGATATCGCGCAAACACTGCTTTGTTTGTGTTACATTTTACAACTATGCTCAAGTTGGCATCGAAGGATACGAATTGCGAAATGAACGGATTGTTACGTTTTTTGAGAAATTACAATTTCGTAATTCAAACCGTGAAAACACACTATATAGTAGTTAAGGGACGCAAGTTCCACTACATGTTGTGTCTGTGAGATTGATTGTCCGTTATTGGCTTTCCTGATTGACAAGTATTGGTCGACGAGTTTTGCCAGGCAAGCTGGTTCGGCAATCACCGAAAATTAGGTTCTTTGGGTTTTTGAGAAACCGGAGAGATAGATCTCTGATTTGGGCGCAAATAAGAGTTTTCGTATATTCGACTTGGGTCGTATCGAGTTCGATATACGGTGGCTCAATATTGTAAGGGTTCTATTGAATCGAAACTTCGGAAGGGAATAATCAAGCATGGCCGTCATTCCACAAAGCCTTAATTTGGGAATCAACAGACATTTTACCGAAGCTGGTAAAGATCCATTTTCGTACGTCACCTGGGAAATCAGAGACTCCAGAATTACGAACTATCGCGATGGCAGCGTGGCCTTTGAACAGCTTGGAGTGGAAGTTCCAAATTTCTGGTCTGTCAATGCTACGAATATTTTGGCACAAAAGTATTTCCGTGGAACTCTTGGCACGCAAGGTCGTGAGACAAGCCTAAAGCAAGTCGTCAATAGGATTGTAGATACGATTACAGCCTGGGGCGAAAAAGATGGGTATTTTTCCGACACGGAAACCGCTCAAGTTTTTAGCGACGAGCTCAAATACGCCCTGATTAATCAGATGGCTGCGTTTAATTCTCCTGTTTGGTTCAACATTGGAGTGGCGGGTGTTCCCCAGCAAGCTTCAGCATGCTTTATCTTGTCTGTAGATGATGATATGTCGTCGATTCTCAACTGGTACGCCGAAGAAGGTACCATCTTTAAAGGTGGATCGGGCGCAGGTGTCAACTTATCGCGGATTCGCTCATCAAAAGAGCACCTAAAAGGCGGAGGTACAGCTTCTGGCCCCGTGTCTTTCATGCGCGGGGCTGATGCCTCTGCGGGAACGATCAAGTCTGGAGGCAAGACTAGGCGCGCAGCAAAGATGGTGATTCTCGATGCTTCGCATCCCGACATAGAAGAGTTTATTTGGTGCAAGGCTATTGAAGAAAATAAAGCCCGAGCGCTAAAGCAAGCCGGATTCGACATGGATCTAGACGGCAAAGATTCGTTTTCGATTCAGTATCAGAATGCCAATAACTCAGTGCGGATTACAGATGAGTTCATGGAGTCTGTGGTAGACGACGGTGATTGGAATTTGGTCGCGGTCACCACTGGCGAAGTTGTAAAGACTATGAAGGCAAGGGATTTGCTACGACAAATATCGCTAGCTGCCTGGGAATGTGCTGATCCAGGCATTCAATATGACAGTACTATAAATAGGTGGCATACTGCTCCCAACTACGGCAGAATCACCGCTTCGAATCCGTGTTCCGAGTACCTTCACGTAGACAACTCCGCTTGCAATCTGGCAAGTCTAAACTTGATGAAGTTCTTAAAGCTAGATAATGAATTTGACCTTGAAGCGTACCTGCACACTGCTACGTTGGTCTTTATCGCGCAAGACATCTTGGTAGGAAACGCTGATTACCCAACGGAGAAAATTGGGGAGAACTCGCGGAAATTCAGGCAGCTTGGAATTGGATATGCCAATTTAGGTGCCCTATTGATGACACTTGGACTTCCTTATGATTCTGACGGCGCCCGTGCAGTAGCAGGGACGCTAACGGCGATTTTAACTGGTAATTCCTATTTGACTTCTGTTCGAATGGCTCGCGCATTAGGCCCATTTTCTGGGTATGCCAACGACAAAGAAGCTATGCTCCGCGTATTGCAGATGCATAAAGATAAAGTTGAAGAGATTGACTCGACCCTAGTTCCCCAAAAGCTATTGCAGTCAGCTAAAAGAGTTTGGTCTGATACCGTTGAATCATCTGCGGTTTACGGAGTAAGAAATGCGCAAGCTTCAGTTTTGGCGCCTACGGGCACAATTGGTTTATTGATGGACTGCGATACCACTGGCGTTGAGCCTGATTTGGCGCTTGTGAAAATGAAGAAGCTTGTCGGTGGCGGCACTATGTCGATTGTCAACCAAGGCGTAGCTAGAGCACTCAACAGCTTGGGTTACCATGGCAAAGCGGCCGATGATATCGTCGCATACATAAACTTGCACGGAACAATTGTTGGTGCGCCCGGTTTAGATCCTCAGGATCTTCCGGTATTTGCTTGTTCAATGGGTGACAATACAATTCACTATCTAGGTCATGTAAAGATGATGGCGTCGGTTCAGCCTTTTATCTCTGGCGCGATATCAAAGACAGTAAATATGCCTGAGGATGTGACGGTAGAAGATATTGAAAGTCTATATGTCGATGCCTGGAAAATGGGAGTAAAAGCGGTCGCGATTTACCGTGACAACTGCAAAGTTGCTCAGCCTCTGTCTAGTTCGAAGAAGTCAAATAACGATACTGAATTAGACAGCGGATTACAAGAGCGTATTCAAGAGCTCGAGACATCGCTTGCTAACCAACAAACAGTTGTTGTCAAAAAGCCGGTAAGAGAGCGCCTGCCGCGCCGACGACGTTCGACGACGTTCGCGTTTAGGGTTTCAGATTGCGAAGGCTATGTGACTGTCGGCGAATATGAAGGTGGCCGACCGGGCGAAGTCTTTATGAAGGTATCCAAGCAAGGATCAACCCTGTCTGGAATCATGGATGCTTTTTCGATTTCAGTAAGTCTTGGACTACAACATGGTGTTCCGCTTTCGACCTTTGTTCGTAAATATACCAACATGAGGTTTGAACCCGCTGGAATGACCGATGATCCCGATCTCAGAATTGCTTCGTCCTTGGTCGATTATATATTCAGGAGACTCGCAATTGACTATCTGTCGTTTGACGAACGTAGCGAACTAGGTATCTTTACCTCGAGCGAGCGTAAGCAACCTTTACTATTTCAACCAACTGAAGATCTAGACGCTTCCTATGGTGAACATAATGGTAGGGAATCAAACGCGAACGGAAAATCAGCTTCGACGTTAACTAGTAACGAGCCCCCGGTACATCAAGAGCTGCTTTCCAGGGAAGTTGCGAGGGATGCACCATATTGCTACCAGTGTGGAAATGTGATGCAACGGGCTGGATCGTGCTATGTATGCACAAGTTGTGGTACCACTAGCGGTTGTTCGTAAGTCTGGGTAAAGGATATGTTGGTTTGCTGACTCCGCTAAGTTCAGCTGAAACCTCTCGATGAGCATTGCGAAAAAATCATCGACGATGAAACTTTTGTTGGCATGGTCGGCGTTACGGTATTTATTGTCATAGCAATAGCGGTCGGAGCCCGAAAGAGATCTACTCGCGTTATTGCAAAATCTACTGAGGCTTTTTATGAGCTTGCTCTTGGAGATCCAACTTTGTAAACATCGGTATATTCGTTTATGTCGTAATTAATTGCGCCAACGTCACTTCAACGTATTGCTTTTGGCTTTTGTGGATTGGCATTGGCGCCAAGTATATTATTTGTGCGCAGACTAAACGAAATTGCTTCATTTCGCGATTAGTACTTTAAATGTACTTGCAAGTGTTAATGTGGCAATTTTAAGGCTATTTGACCATTGGCGAACCACTTTTGGAGCGTTCAAACTGGCGCAGCTCGTGAGATTGTCCGGGCACTTTTGACCATCAGTGTTGTTTTGTTGTTTTGTTTCAGAAGAGGATTACGAGTAAAGGTGTAAAACCTAACGAAAATTTGAGGTGTTTTAGGTTTTCCGATCTCGTGTTAGTAACGACTTCGAACATGGTGATCTAACTAGCAATACTATACAGATATATTGGTGGTCACTGATTTTATTCTGCGGACGTTAGCTAGTGCTCAGACCAAGGTCATTGCGGTCGCGCAGCTGCGCTTGGTAAATTGTCACATCGAACGCAGCTGCGATTAATGAGGCTATTCCAACTGCTACGACGGCCGGAAAAATCATCGAGATGTTACTAGTCATCTCGGCAACCATTATGGTAACCGCAATTGGCGCTCGCGAAATTGATCCAAAGCAAGCCATCATGGCGACTATCACGAATCCAGCTGGAGAATTTGGAACGTGAGGCAAATAGATCTCGGCAACCCGCCAGAAGCCAGCACCTATGAATGCGCCGATAACCATCCCTGGACCAAATATTCCGCCAGAACCGCCAGAACCTATTGAAAGGGAAGTGACAATTATACGAAGGAATGGCAGCAATATTACTATCCAGAAAGGTATTGCCTCAAGTGAATTAGCTGAGAGCGCTTTTTGTATCCAGCCATAGCCAGTTCCCAGAACTTCGGGTGCAAAAAGAGCTGTGATTCCGACTAACAAGCCTCCTAGGGCCGGGTGGTATTTTCGGGGCAATGCAATTTTTTTGCTGAGGTTTACTGTAAGGTAAAAGGTTTTAGAATAGATGATGCCGATTACTCCGCAAAGTATGCCAAGCAAAGCATAGTAAATCAGCTGAATATTGGATGTAAAAAGCCCGTGTTCAACGACAGTGAAAATCGGCTGAAATCCATATACCGAGCCAAAGATTAGATATGCTATACCAGAAGCTACTAAGCCAGGTAGCAATGCTTCTGATTCAAAATCGTCACGGTACACGATCTCTGAGGCTAAAAGCGCACCCCCAAGTGGTGCGGAAAATATCGCTCCGATTCCTGATCCTACACCTATCGACACAGCCATCTTTGCGTCGGCGTCCGATAGATTTAGCGTTCGAGACAATAGTGACCCGAATCCGGCGGATATTTGGGCGGTTGGTCCTTCACGGCCACCAGATCCGCCCGAGCCGATGGTGATAGCAGACGCAAAAATTTTAACCGCAACTGCTCTAACCCTGATGCCTCTGGGATTGTGATGAATAGCAGATATGGCTGCATCTGTACCGTGTCCTTCGGCTTCGGGGGCCCAGGTAAAAACCATCAAACCTGATATCAAGCCACCAAGGGTAACGATGAGTGGAATTAGAAGAGGATGAGCAAACGAAGAAGACCCAGCTACATTACCTTCACCACCAGGAGTTGGAACTAAGTATCCTCCTAGGTCCTGTAAAAAAAATCTTGTTCCGTACTCAAGTGCGCTATAAAACAAAACAGCCCCGAGCCCTGCAACGATGCCAATGGCAATTGCCAAAATGATGCGCCTTACGATCGTCGGCTTTGAGTTAAACCAAGCATTGACTACCGACCTAGAGTCATTTGATTCAATCACTGTATCAACGCCAATTCACGGTTGATTTCGGCTCCGTAGGTCATATGGTTCGCTCCGGGTAGTTGCGAATTGCGGTACCCGCGGAAGTATTTACTAAAAGGGCCACAGTACAAACCTTTCGCCATCAATGGATTCATCTGCAGCTTCGGAAAATGCTCTGAGAGATCGGGTCAACATATCGCATATGTCAGCTGGCATTCGTGAAATGATTCTATTCACTTCGTCGCGACGAATTTGAGTTACCTTTGCAACGAGTTCGCTTCCAGCCTTGCTGAGCGAAATAATATGTTGTCGTCTGTCACCCGGATTACCGTTGCGCTCGATTAAACCTTTTTCGACTAGTCGATCACACATCCGTGTCGCACTGGCAGGATGCACTCTGAGATCGTTTGCTAGGTCTACGAGATTAACTTGACGACGAGTTGCGACAAAAACTAGCGCACGATATTGTCCAAGGGTTACTTCTGAATCAACCCCGACTAAAGACCTGGCCGCTATGGCAACCAAAGTACGAGAAGCGACAATAATTGCTTCGACGGTGGTTGAATCCACCTCTAAATCATGCATATAGCAATCATTGTACTATGCAATTATTTGTACCGAACGGTTACCTGCGTATCGATAGCAGAATTTGACCTTATTTATTGCAGGGAAATGCGTATGCTGCTCTCAGGTAGGTGTTCAACTCATTCCTTTGACATTTCGTAGGCCATCGACCAACGTAAATTGCTACCTATCGAATGTTGAAGAAAAGAACAAACAAGTCGTTTCGCTTAATTTATATATTGAATTGTCGGTGTTACATATATTCAACCTAGACACAAGGATAATTAAAAAGGCGAGACATGCGTATTGGATTAAGAAGTGTGCATCGAATTTGGCGCTTATGTTGGAGAATGATTAAATAGTTGAATTGGTGGAATAAAGTAATTGCGAATGGTATTTCTATGGAATGTGCATTGTAGAGGCTGACAAGATCAGGGCGAACGCTTTCGCGCTCTATGTGTTGCCCGAAATAGAAATTTTGGCGCGAGTGGCGCTTGCGATTACAAGAAATCGAGCGGATGCTGAAGACTTAGTACAAGATACTTTGCTCAATGCATTTCGAGCAATTGATAGATTTGACGGTACATTTCCGAGAGCATGGTTACTGACAATCATGAGAAATGCTGAAGCTAAAAGACACCGCAAACGACGTCCAATCCTTTTACGCGAGGGAGATGCGATTGAAGGCTTGGCTTTTGGTCCTTTGGACGCAGCATCTCCAGAAAAAGTTGTAGTTGACGACCCCTTTAGAGATGCGGTAGCGAATATTCTTTGCTCTTTGAACATCGCGTATCGTCAAGTCGTCGAGCTGGTTGACATTCAAGGATTATCGTATGCTGAAGCTTCCGAAGTGCTGGGAATTCCCGTTGGCACTGTAATGAGTCGATTACATCGGGCACGTGCACGAATTCGCAAGGAGCTTGGGTTAGCAGGAATAGTACCAAAGAGGAGTTTACGATGAAGCCGTGGGAAATTGCACGTGGTCGTATAAATTGCATGCACGTTATATCAGTGTTACAAGAGTATCTCGACGGTACGCTTGACCACGACCAAGCTAAGCAGATAGCGTTACATATCGAGGATTGCCGACGTTGTGGACTAGAGGCATCAGTATTTACACAAATAAAAAGTGTTTTACAGGGATTTGATGCCCCAGCTGAGCGTGAAACTTTGGAACATCTGCGTCAATTTGGCGAGCGCTTAGTGTATCAGTCTGAACCCAAGAACGACTAGATCTAAAGTACGTGACGCGATGTGACGCATAAGACCGCGTTAATGTTTATTTATTCGTCGTTGGTCGCGTCGTTTTATCTATTTTGCTGTTTAGCGACGGTTTTGTAGTGTGACGTGTTGACAACACACGTTTAGCTTTGGATTTCGGATTAATTTGCAGTCGCGTTTTACCGATATACCATGCTCTACACCTTTAGCACGATTTTAAAAAATTCGCGATTGTGTGGATGTTCGCTATCCAATACGCCTTCCTAAATTCAAAATACAGTTTAGATTCGAATTATTCGAATCCATAAATATCAAGTCATCGTATGTCACTTGAATAGTTTTGTGTCGCCAGTTCTGGATAAACTCTACAAAGCGAATAATCCTCAACGCTCTGTTGTTGATAAATAGATACTATCGGACTAATGTTTTGTTAAACACTTAAGTTTTAGTCCGTTGTGACGAGTTTGGTTATTCGAACTATATCGATAGCGGTGGAATAATGCATTCCCCGAGGGGATTACCTTATTACTAAATGGGAAGTTGTTAGGTAATACCAAGGGAGTCATAATGCAATCCAAACTATCAATTGTTGAAATTAAGCGTAGGTTAATAAATGGAATTATCGCTGGAATGGTGGCGTCATTAGCGATGGCAATGGTGGCGATGCTTGCGTCTTCCACCTACATGAATAAAGGTTTTTTTACACCTCTTTACTTCATTTCTAGTGTCTTCGGTTCAACGACTGCTCTGATGGAGTCGGTGAAGCAAACGGCGCTTGGCAACGCTTTTTGGTTTGATACGAGCGCTGCCTTGCTGGGAGCATTAGTTCATATGATTACAGCTGCGATGTTCGGGGCTTTGTTCTTTTTGATAGTGCCAAAGTTGTCAAAGAGTCTCGTCTTGGGAACGGGAATCGTATTCGGATTAGTGGTAGCCGCATTTAGCGGTTTTATTGCGTTGCCAATCGCTGGCTCGCTGTCTGGGGCAGGGTCTACGCTTTCGAACATGGCAAATATTGTTGGCTGGGGAACCTGGGCACTAGAACATGCGGTCTACGGAATGTCTCTAGGTATTTTGTATCCACTGTTTAAACTAAGTGTTCCATCATTAGGTTCAACCGAAAATCGTAAAGTTGCCTCAGCCCATCAATAGCAGAGGTTAGGGCAAATAAGGAATCGATCTGAAAATTCTTAGGTCGATTCCTTATTGGACTCGTCAGGTATCTCTCAACGTCAGATTCGAAAATGCTAGCATTTAATCGCCCTGGCTGTATGCATATGCCAAGGACGATTTATGCGTCCATGCAAGCTCTGGTCTGTATCGAGACAGTGCGGGATAACAAAGTTCTCGAATGATTAGAACAATGACCGGATCTCGTCGACAGCGTTTCTTAGCAACGTTCTTGTCGGCATGTCGACACTCGCTAAGTCGCCATCACCGAAGTAGGTAAGCGCTTTAAGCGCCTCAGCCACTTGGAACGACTGACCGAAAAGAGTTCGTGCCCCTGCTAGGCCATTGCTTAGGGAAATGCCGTTGTTTAATAACGCAGCAATGTCGTAATAATCCTTGGCTTCGGCTCTTTGTAAGATTGCTTTTAACTTGTTAGCCAGAAGATCGAGAGGCGATGCAACCAGAATTACCCCATCGTCAGTTAGCTCAGGCGGTTCAAGGGTTGCGATTCCAACTCCAAAGAATGACAATTTAACTCCTCGGACAATCAGGGTGAGAGTGTCGGCCTCATCCTGGAGAACCTTTCCATTTGCGATGATTGGAAGTACGGCGCGTAGTTTTTCCTTGTCGAGTGGTCGTGGACCGAAGAAATCGAAGTCGACAGATATGCGAGTTCCATATCGTAGCACTACCGCTGTTCCCCCGTACAGAATCAATCCGAGATCGCGCGTTGGTCGAAGGTGCTGCCATAGTGCTTGTTGTTGGATAGGCAAAGCAGTTAAACGTGGTGTAAATTTAGCCACTGAAGTTGCGACGTGGTAAATTAGGGGGTTCTGAATCAAACGAAACGATTCGAAGGCGATAATTCCAAAATGCCCAGGATTTTGGGCGAAACCATCCCGCCTCTGCTTGACTTAGAACGCTTCGTAGGATGTCATCACCGAAGGTGTCCATAAGCTGACACTCGTCATTCCAGTCACCTAGGTCCATCACTTGTGCGATGAGCCGCTCGGGATAGTTGAGTGAAACTTCGGGACTTTGCCACCATATGTAGTGCGTAAATTTCCTCAACAACTCCTTTTGCTTAGTCGTCAACTCCATATTGTTATTCTACCTCGTCAACCTTGCCACCACAGGTATATTGCACGGTATCGTAAAACCAAGTCAACCTATTCTTATTCGCCTTCTAATTCATTTACCCACGGAATGCTAGAAGGATTCCTCAACCAGTTGCGAATTATTTTGTTCTGCTGAGACACACGATGTCACGGAACTGAAAGTTGGGAATCAAAAAGCGCCTTCACGCACTGGCTAAATTCTGAGGTTAAATCAACGAATGACAAACTACAAATTTCTATCGGTATCTTCCACATGCGAAAGCTGTAAATCTTGTGTATGAATCGCAGTTATGTACGCTCAGGAGTACAAGTTGTCATGCCCGCAAATACCCGAAGGATGTTCGAGCTCGCTTCAGAGAGTTGGGATGTGAACCTTCGCTCCGTAGTTGTTAAATTGTTCGTTAAGAGTGATAACTAGCTTGATCGGGTGCACAGCCGTAGTAGCGCTAAACGACGACAGTAGCGAGTTCAAAAAGCTACTCAAATCTGTTGAGGTTGCGACCTGGACAACCCTGCCTTTGGAATCCAACCATATATATTCGGTTGGACTACCAATACCAGCGAGACTAGTAGCGGAAATATTTGATTGCCCCATCAATTCAGCGAATGGAGACTGGGCGAAACTCTTGTAAGTTGCTCGGTACTTGGTTACCGTTATACCAGCGATCACCGATGTGCCAAGTCTCGTTACGTTGCGCAAGGCACCGAGCTGAGCAAAAACATTCTTTGGTAGGACACTAGAGATGTCGCTGGGATTAACTGAAAAGGGGAGTGAGGTAGTGCTCGAACTTGTCGTTGGTGCCGGCACAAAAGTATCTGCCGCGGCACCCGCGTACGGCCCATCCACATAGGTCTTGTTGCCAATCTCGAGTATTTGCAACGGAGTCCCAGAGACAGTTGTTCCTGGTCCGCTGATTGTAACAAATGCTTGGTCGGATGAAAAATCAACTACTCCGTTTGCCGTTAGTGTCTCATTGACATCTCCACCTGGAATACCTGAACTTTGAATTGAAGTGCGAATATATACCGACGTAGATTTACTGCGAGAGGATGCGGCTCCAGCTGACGAGACCGCTTGTAACGGGGTAAGTTGAGAAGGTTGTACCGTGGAAGTTTGATTATGTCCTGAGGATGTCGATCCACACGCGGAAACCATTACTGAGGCCGCACCGAGTAAAAAAAATACTCCCATAATGCTCGACAAAGGTGATCCAACACGGCTCTTACTTTGAAATGTCTTGTCGATTGCTCTTGATGGATCAAGAAATGACAGTTTGGCTCCTAAGTCTCGAATTTAATTGTATCGATGGCGTGCATTTTTCAAATCTCACGAACCTTGTGCTTGCTGTTGGGATTCTAGACAATCGATCGCGCACAACAAGTGTAGCGCTCATTGGCACTAAGCGTGACGCGTTTGATCTGGCGCTTTCATAATTTGGCGCGATTTGACAAAGAGTAATAGCAGTGGACAATCACTGTTAAAGTCTGCGTTCGAATCAATAGGTTCACTTTTCAAAAGGCCAGCTGTATTTCGAATTTTTTGCCTTTTGTTTTCGCGTTTACACAGAACAAATGCAGGGTTGAAATTCGATCCATAATTGCGACACAAGTTTGGCGAAAGGATTCCGAGATGAATACAAGAATGTTCCAATTTTTGAGTATTGGCAGCCAAGCTGGTGTATTGTGTTACGCGGAGCCGTAATATTGCAAGCGGGAAGCAAAAGTTTGGCTTTATGGCTGAGGGCTAGTCTGTCTAAGTTCACACTGGAATTGTGTTTAGCTGTGGACGCAATCAGTCATTTGGTGGCAATTTCATTAACTTGGGGTGAAAGTGCAATTCGAAAGCACATTAGGCGTTGGGCGCAGGTCGGATATAGTCGATGGCGCCATTCATGTACTTGGCACTTGTGGATCGCGTGGGCTAACGCATCGTGCAGTCGATAGCTTTCTGAAGCTTCCAGAGGGTTCGTCTTCAAACTATTTCAGGACAAGACATGCTCTTGAAATCGCAATATTTGTGCGAATATGTGAAATTGATATTTACGTGCTAAATAGTGCGCTCGCGGCTGCTGATGTCTCCGAGCCCGGTATTGATTCTGCAATGCGAATTTTAGCAGACGCTATGACAAAGTTTCTCGGAGACGAGGAAAACGTCATTAATCAGCGGGCCAGATTGGAAGTGTTTTTAAGATCAACCACTTGGCCGACGCTTTTTGAACTTGTTGACAATCATCGAAGAGCTTTTAGAGACGCACTTAGAACCCTGTTGTCAAAAGTAGATGTAAACGTTAGCGAGTCGGCAAGTCGCGCGTTAATAGCAGTGGGTGACGGATTTGTAGTAGACAAATTTATGACGTCTAAAGGCCAGTTACCGCTGAGTTTCGAAGTGTTACTAGATATATTCCGGGCGATTCTTACATCAGAGAATCATTGGCCCTAAACCTTAGAGCAAAAAGCACCCCCTGATCCTTGTTCAACGTGATCAGAGGGTGCTTTAAGATTTGCCAACTGCAATCTAGATTACCGAAAGCCCGGTGTTCTAGGTAGAGAACCTACTTTATTGCTAATTCGACTTCGACATTATTCGCCGGCGTAGCGACGACGATCTTGATCTGAATCTCTAGGACGTCGATCGGAATCATTTGAGAAGCTTCTGCCTCCAGATGCACGTGAACCGCCTGATGACGAGCCATATCGAGAACCTGATCCGGATCCGCCTCTGCTGCTACCGCCTGAGCGTTGAAAACCTGAATTCCCACCGTATGAGCGTCGTGGTGAGCTAAAGCCGCCTTGACTACTTCCACCGCGTGATCGAAACTCTTCTATTTCCATAACTTCACCGATGAATTCATCGGTAGTGGCGATGTTCGAAAGTGTTGGTTCGTCTGGATTGCCCTTGAACATTTGTTGAGGAAGTCCTAGATGCTTTTGCATTCCAGTAATAGCTCGAATTTGTGAACGCCCAAGAAGGGTCACCACTGCTCCGGTTGCGCCAGCTCTTGCCGTACGCCCTGAGCGGTGAATGTAGGCTTTGTGATCTTCGGGTATCTCATAGTGGACCACGAGATCAAGTCCGGTTACGTCGATCCCACGTGCTGCAACATCGGTTGCAATGAGAACCGATGTTTTCCCTTTTGAAAATCTGTGCAAAACTCGCTCGCGTGCACTTTGACGCATGTTTCCGTGAAGCGCATCGACTTCAATTCCATCTTTGTATAGATGCTCAGCAAGGCTGTCAGCGTTATTTCGTGTTCTTACAAAGACGATTGTCTTACGAGCACTAGATGAGACTCTCTTCAAGATATCAATTTTGTCAGTGTCGCGGGTTACAAGAAAATAATGTGACATATTTTCCATGGTGTTGGTTTTAGATTCAACTTCGTGGCGAGCTGGGTTCTTCATGTGATTGCGAATCAGCGAGTCGACATCACCGTCTAGAGTTGCTGAAAATAACATCGTTTGGTGATTGGGATTGGTTTTAGAGAGAATCTCTTCAACTGGAGGTAAGAATCCCATGTCGGCCATTCGATCCGCCTCGTCAAGAACAACCAATTTGACGTTATTAAGAGAGATTTTTCGACGATCCATCAAGTCGATTAGGCGTCCTGGCGTAGCGACTACGACATCGACACCGCGCGATAGATCACGAATTTGTCGTTCCATGGAGGTTCCGCCGTATATTGCTATTATTCTTGGAGCTCCGCGGCGTGACGATCCAGCCATTGACAAAAATACGTCTCGTACTTGGGTTGCGAGTTCGCGTGTAGGTACCAGAATCAGGGAAATTGGTGCATTGGGTTGAGCGCGCTCGCTGTTTTGGAAAGCTGGGATTGCAAACGCCAAAGTTTTTCCAGAACCAGTTCCGGCTTTACCGCAGAGATCCTTTCCCTCGAGTGCATCTTTAATTGTGAGCGCTTGGATCTGCGTGGGTTCCGTAATTCCACTTGCGGCTAGTTGTTGAGATATATGGGGATCTACACCTAGTTCTTCGAAGGTTGTCAAATTCATTCCTTTTTGTTTGTTTTGCTATCAGCTTGGCGGGGATCTCGCCTCGCTGATTCCGCTGAACAAACGAAAAAAAGATGAGGAAGTCCTATGTCATTTTTGCGACAAAACCAATACTCTTGGCTAAAGCATAATGGCCTACTTTGCGTGGTTCGGCCGTCACATATGCGTATATTTTGATCAAAAGCAATTTTAATGGAAAAAATTAGTTTATGTAACTGCTAATTATACCTAGTCAGCGGCAGTGCAGAAAAACTGACGGTGTTCGGAGGCGAAGTTGGTATTGACGTGTAAACCGATAGAGATACGGCTGGCCCATTGCGTTTTGAACGGCGTTTGAGTGTATTTGTAGCTAATCTTGGTGAAGCTGTTCGGAGAGTTTCGGTGAGTACCGATGAGTTGACGAAAGGTAGGTTTTGGCAATCTCTAAGTATTCAGTGTGCATACTTCAATTGGCTACGGAAGCTAAAAGACAAAGAACTTTAGCGAGATAGACAGTGATATCGAACGTTCTAGTGGTTGGATAGTCGGTGAATGAGTTGGCGATAGGTTTTAGATCTCAGGATCGATCAAAATGGGCATCGGCTGTGTTATTTTCCTCGGCATTTATGCAGCTTCTTGATGTCAGTATTCTTAACGTCGCAATCCCATCAATTCAATCCAACTTAAACGCAAGTTACAGCGATATCGAATCCATTGTGACCTCATATCAAGTGGCCTTTGCAACATCTTTACTAATAGCTAGCAAGCTTGGCGATCGGTATGGTCGGCGTCGATTGTTTCTCATCGGAGTAGCTGGGTTTGTGATCGCATCCGCGTTTTGCGGAGTGGCGCCAAAAATATCCTATCTTATTATTGCTCGGATTTTCCAGGGATTGTTTTCAGGGCTTATGATTCCCCAAGTTATTTCGATCGTTCAAGTAACGTATATAGGCGCTAAACGGGCACGCGTATTAGGGGCTTATGGTGGGATTATCGGCTTGGCTACAGTTGCTGGTCCGTTAGCCGGAGGAATATTAATACGCTTAGATCTTGCCAAACTAGATTGGCGTTTGATCTTTTTCGTCAACATTCCAGTGGGTATATTTTCTTTTGTTGGTGGGATGGCGCTGCTTAGCGAAACAAGAAGTAGCAATTTGGTAAAGATCAATTATCGCAGCGCTGCCACAATCGCGCTAGGAATTGGTCTTTTAGTCTTTGGTTTAGTGGATGGAAGAAATCTACGATGGCCCTTGTGGATTTTGGCAGATTTATTAATCGCGGTTTTGCTTATCATATTGTTTTTAGTAATCGAGCAAAAAGCGTCGTTGTCGGGTAAAGACGGATTGATAAAGTACTCTTTTTTGACCCAGCACTCGTTTGCGCTCGGGTTGATTGTGTTCTTAGTGTTTTTTGCTGGTATCACTCCGTTCTTCTTTGCATTTTCGATATTTTTGCAAGAGGGCAACAACTATACGCCACTTGCTGCTGGTGTTACTACTATTCCGTTTGCGGCCGGTGCAGCGATAGTTAGCCTTTTTGCATCCCGCTTAAAGCCAGAGCTCGCGAAAAGACTCATGCTGCTAGGAAGTGGCGCATTGATCGTGGCAATGATGGTAATGGTTGAGCTTTTATACCACGTTGGTGCACAGTTGAGCGGATTTCAGTTGGTTATACCACTTTTTCTCGCTGGGGCAGGTCTAGGAATTTTTATGGGTCCTGGGTCATCTCTTATTCTTTCGCGCGTGCCCCAAATTGAAGCTGGGACCGCCTCGGGTGCAATTTCCACTGCGCAACAAGTCGGAGGCGCGATTGGTATCGCGATAATCGGCCTCGCATTTTTCACGTTGATGGGAAATAATGCTGACCTTGCATTCAACTCTCAAATTGGGTCGGTGACCCAAGAATTACACATTTTGAAAATTTCACCGACGTTAATTTCCGAAGGGGAACATGCCTTTAAGATTTGCGTGCACGATAAAGCGGTTGCCAATGATCCGAGCGCGTTACCACTTAGTTGTGAGGCCCTAGGCGTTGGCATCGATACAGCACCAATTGCTGCATCAGTACAACAAAAATTGATTGGTATTTTTACCACCGTTGGTCAAAACATTGCGCAAACGGATTTCCTTGTATCGATTCGAGAAATTCTTTGGATTGAAGCGATGATTTTCGCCATTGTTGGAACCTTAGTTGTCGGGCTCGATGAATTTTATGAGATACCACTGGAATGCTGAGTCATCAATATCTAAGGATCGGAAATCGTATTCGACTAGTGGACAAAAAATGCCCATCGACGTTGTAGTTCGTTTAAAGTACGTTGCGTAAACATCCGATTAATTTTGACAAGCAATTATAAAGTTCGTTACTTTAGTAGTCGCCATTAGTTGCACCTGGAGGAGCCTTGGCATCGTTAAATACGTTTGACATCGAGCATGATGGTCATATTGACGTCGAGAGTGAGATTCTTGAGGTAGCCGATCGAATGAGTGTCGCTATTGCTCAAGTAGCTCGCGGCGCCCAGGAAGCGGCGGCAAATGCTAAAGGTGCTGAGCACGCCGCCCAAGTTGGGCAGTCATCAGCAGAACGAGCCTCGGAATCTATGGGTGTTGTGTCTGAAATTATGGCCGATGTCGAGAATAAGATCCAAAGTTTTGCATCACGCATGGAACGGATTGACTCGACAGTGGCAGCTATAAAAAGTATCGCAGATCAAACAAATCTCTTGGCTTTAAACGCCGCGATCGAAGCCGCAAGAGCTGGCGATGCGGGACGTGGCTTTGCGGTAGTTGCCGACGAAGTGAGAAGCCTTGCAGAGAGATCTAGGAAGGCGGCGTCAGAGATAACCAAGACCATCTCTGAAATTCGAGGAGACTCAGATCGCCTAGTGGCAATAATTGGGCAAAGCATGGAAAAGACCGGCGAAAGCGACGCTCTAATTCAAAATACTTATGCCGTATTATCAGATATTGTGCATCAAGTTGCCGAGAACGCCGCGCGGATCGAACAACTAGCACTCGCTACCGATGAGCAATCGATAGCAGCAAAGAAGATTGCCCACAAAGTCGGAAGTCTATCTCGACAAAGTGGGCGATTCTCCTAAATATTTGGCGTCGGACGCCTCATAAAGTTCGGGTTATTGTGAATTTGTAGTAAACCAGTACCTGATGCCACGGCCAGAAAAGAGTATCTAAATATTTCTATTTAGGCACGACCTTTTAGCATGAAGTTCCAGTACATGATTGGCAGTGCGTATCGCTTGACCAAAAACATGTCATAGCGCTCTTTTTGCATATTTAGTATTGGAAACGTAGGCGTTGGCTTGGGTTCATAGTCAAATTCGGCCATAATGCACCGATTATGCGAGGTTACCAAGGGGCACGATGCGTAGCCATCGTAGGACTTTTGCGTTGCGGTTTTGCCCATTGCGCTAAGCAAGTTCGAGACTACAACGGGAGCTTGTTTGCGGATAGCAGCGCCAGTCTTAGAGTTCGGAGATGACCCTGCATCGCCAAGTGAGAATACGTTTTCATACCGAGTATGTTTCATGGTGTGCTTGTCAATTTCGACGTATCCCGCAGGGTTAGATTGATCGGCCAACTTGGAATCTTTAATCCAATCTGGCGCAGATTGAGGTGGCACGATATGTGCCATGTCAAAATGAATTACCTTGTTCTCGGCGTCTTTGTTGGCGAGGTCTCTGACGGTTATTTCTTTAGTGTCACCGTTCACCGAGACTACCTCAGATTGATACATGACTTCAATGCCATAACGCCGTACCACATCCATAAGTGGCTTTGCAAATTGTGGCACACCAAAAATTGCTGGTCCTGGCAGGACCAAAATGACTTTTATTGCATCCAAGACATTGTTGCGCTTCCAGTAGTCGCAAGCTAAATAAGCAATCTTCTGTGGCGCACCTGCGCATTTGATGGCGCCGACGGGCATGTTAAAAATTGCAGTTCCAGTGGTTAATTTCTTGATATTCTCCCAGGTCTTGGGAGCTAAATCATAGGTATAGTTTGACGACACGCCATTTTTGCCCAGTGTTTCGCTGAGCCCATTTACCTTGTCCCAATTTAGCTGGATTCCCGGTGCGACTACTACGTAGTTGTATCCAATGAATCGACCTGAACTAAGCTCGATCATGTTTCCATCAGGCTCTATCCCAGTGGCTGCATCTTTAATCCAAGTTACGCCCTTTGGGATAACAGACATCATCGGTCTTTCGGTACTTTCAACATTTACTAGTCCACCACCAACTAATGTCCATAACGGTTGGTAGTAGTGTTTGTCCGCAGGTTCGATAATTGCAATATCTGTAATACCTTTGCGCTTTAGTTGTGAAGCGACCGTTATTCCAGCGGTTCCGCCACCAACTATGAGTACATTGTGATGAGAATTAACCTGTGGGCCCAATTGGCTCCCCCTTTTTCAATTTAATGAGCTACCCGAACGACTCAGATCACTCGGAATTATAAGACCTTTTGCCATAAGAGTTAATCGTACAACAGGTTGAATTCGTATTTCGGAAATTTGAGAATATCGATGCGTTTTTTGTGCCTCAAATCGGCTGTAATGCGAGAAAAAGACGCCGGTAGCATGTTTGGAGCCAATTTTGACTCAAGGTTATAACCCGTGTAAGCTAATCATACATAAGGAGCATTTGGTGCTACGTAGCATTGCATCTCCGCATGGTATCACCCACCCCGCTCGGTGTCGTCGCACCACTGTACGCGCCCGTGTTTGAGCAAAAAATGACAGCGTCGCAGAGCCCCAAGCGGCGCCAGAATTCAACAAGTCTTGTAATTACGCAGGCCACAAGAGATCCAAGCACGGTGGTTCTCGGCCGCGCCCCGAAAAAGAGTTGTCGGAACAGAAGCAGCCAGGTCTCTGCGGTACTTGATTGCAGCTTAGTTCGCGGTCTTAAATACGCATGAGTAGCTCGGTCGGCGCATCATCCGCCAAGCCGAACAGCCGCTGCATTAGCTCGGTGGTGGCAAGTGACGCCACAAAGCCTGTCAGTGTCACCACCGCAGGCTGTGAATTCTCAGCCTCTTGCACGTACCCTTCGCCGGCGAGCCTCTTGCGTTCATCCGGGTCGAGCATCTCCGCGTAAGCGAGGGCCGCGTGGGATCGCCCGCGGCAGAGCAGACAAGCCGCGTTGGGACTGACCCAGGTGACACGCCCATCAATTCCACGAACGGCGCCGTCTTCGGCGCTGATCAGTACTTCAACATCAAGAACTTGGACAAGATGAGCATAAGCCAAACGGTCGAGGACGAGGCGAGCGCCATGCCCGTCGACGCAACACCGCGACTACTTTAGTATGCTTGATCGCTTCGCGAGCGCGGGGATCCTGAAGGGCCACCATGACATCGTTGATCTGATTGCTGAATCCAATTTGGCGTAAATACTGTGGAGAACCGCGGACTTGGGCCGACCCACGTCGTCGCGTTTCACTATCAGGCGGATGCGATCACCCACGATCCGGAACTTGTCTACCGACACGCGGTCGTCGCTGCTGCTGCAGACACGACCAACGGTTCCAATGACCATCCCCCCTTTTCTTTTCAATGCTTGCTCCTTGTAACTGGATCAGACAATCTGATCCAGTTACAAGTTTGACGCATTTACCTACTCCAAAAGACTGGTAAAGAGTTTCCAGAATGGGTGGAAACGAATTACTGGAATAGGTGGAAAGGAATTAGTGGAATATTCAGTCACGCTTGCGTTGGTGCCCATGTAACGTCTCGGGCAAGGAGAGTGCGGCTGCCAAGCCCTTCCACAAGTCGCGATCCTCGCCAATCGGCGGAGTTGGCAATATTCGCAGCTGTGCCCCGATCAAAATACGGTGTGGCGCGATATAGCGGCTTCCGTCAATGAGGATGGGTACCTCGCCGGCCTGGTGGGTCATGAACTATCGCGGTCATGGCTTGACCTTTTGTCGACACCGCTTACAAAAATTCCCCAGAGCCGCTCAACTTAATTCCCCAGTTCTGTTTACGTAATTCTCTGGTGAAACTTGAGTAACTATGGCGATAATCAGCGTTAGTTATTTCGTCATAAAGTACCGTTGACCAAATTTGGGGATCGGATCTAAAACGCTCGTTCAGATACAGCACAAACGCATCTAAATTTGACGAGCGAAGTCCCGAAGCATTGTGTTTGCCTGGCTCTCTCTCACCAGATAAATATGCCCTCACAGTCTTACGGTCTAAACCACCATGTCGTGAAATAGCCGATATAGACCAACCCTGTGCCTGTAATGCATGGATCTCCACGTCTTGCTCCTTTGAAATCAATGATTCCCTCCTTCGAAAAGTTGATTACTTTCAACTATCTCAGATCAGGAATCCCGCCAAGTGTGAAATTACATCTAATTGCGTTTTACAACTAAGTGGGGATTTTTAGTTAGCAGGAGTGGGGATATTTAAGTTAGTAGTGTCATTGTGTCATTCATGCCATATAGCATACAAATATACAATTAGTTGCAAGCACGCAATCACACTGGTATGATAGTTAAGGAAGAGGGGAGCCGAGATGAGTGAGACCCGCATCACGACGATTAGACAACCGATAGACCAGGCGGACGAGGTGGAGTTCGTAGCTCGAGTGGACGGCGTTGCGATCTCTGAGGTGATTCGCGACGCGATTGCCGAGCACCTCAAGAACCGTCGCTTGGACCCTGAGTTTCAGGCGCGACTGCGGGAGCGGATGAAGGCTGACCAGCAGATTCTGCAACGACTAGCCGAGTAGGCGACGCCATGATCCTGTACCTTGGGCTGGCGGACTATCTTATTATCGCAAAGGCGGTGCTGGGTGTGCCAGCCGAGGTATTGTGTGTTACTGCCCAACTAAACTTGGCCGACTCCGCGCTGAACGCCCCGGCCGCTAGTTTCGGCGGAGTGGAAATGTACCCGGATTTCGCCATGAAGGCGGCTATCTTATGTAGCCGTTTGGGCAAAAATTATGCACTAATCGATGGGAATAAGCGCGCCGCTTATTGTAAACAGCGACGTTTTTTTGACCCACATCAGCGACATTTTTTGACCCACCCTGTGTCATAACTGTTCTTGGTTGTTTGATCATTTTTACCATTGGTCTTAGGCACAGGGTAATATGATAACCTTATGATATCTTTGCCATTTGTCGCAGTCTCTTTGATAATTGTTCACTAGATAGGTAGCGCAGTGGCGTACAGACATGGATTTGGTCAGACCTGGTGGGGGCAAGAGTGGCTTAACGCCTTGGCGCGTATCGACTATGGAAATCGGCTTCCCCGGGGACGTAGCTATGCGAACAATGGTTCTGTAGATGAACTCGAGATTCGCGACGGGGTAATTCGGGCCAAGGTTTGGGGTTCTCGACCTAGACCTTATTCAGTTGTGATATCTGTTCCTGCGATTGCTTCTAAGCAAATGGAAGTGCTTTTGGCGCGTTTAGCCGGAGATCCTGTCGTTATCTCAAAAATGTTGAACCGTGACCTTGATCACAGGGTTCTTGAATACGCAAACGAACTTGGCATTTCGGTCTTTCCAACGCAGTGGAAAGATTTATCGATGAAATGCTCATGTCCGGATTGGGCAGTGCCTTGCAAGCATTTAGCAGCGGTAATCTATCTTTTTAGTCGCGAGATTGACGGCAATCCGTTTCTCGTTTTTTCAATTAGAGGCGTTGACGTTACCGCTGCGCTCAAAGCTTTTGACATCTCAATCGAAAATCAAGCTCAAGCGGGGCTGGTAAAAATCGAGTCTTTTCTTGGACACCATCTAATTGATAACGCAGCTCACGTGTTAGATGGTGGAACTGAAACAGAGCGTGATTTAACTGATCCAGATAAATATAGGTTACTTGACTACAGTCGAATAAAAGACTTTAGTACTTCGTTGGTTGACTTACTGTCCGAGCGCCCTCCATTTTACCAGAACGGGGACTTTCGTTCTATTTACGAGAAGTCGCTCAAACGAATTTCAAGTGGCGCCCGCAAGATCGTTGATTCTTTGGGTGTTGGTGGCGTGCAACCGAAGGACAAAGTTACTGTAATTACGGTCTTGGATCGTCCACACCTCGCAATTCTAGGCGATTACACCTTGCAGCTTTCGGGCTTTGCAACTATAAAATCATTGCCTGCGTTCATGACCGCGCTTGGCGCACTGGATGATGCTCAGGTATTGGACTATCAGCCAGAAGTAGCGGCTTTCTACCATCTGCGCATGGCGGCCCTTCACCTCTTGGCCAAAGGTGCAGTGTTTCCCCAGGTCTTTGAAATAGCTATGCCAGTTGTTGGCCTTAGGTGGCTTGGAGCATCCATGGATCCAGCGGTAAGGTCTTTGGTACTGGATCTAAGCGTCATGTTGCCCAAGGGACTCGTTAGCGTAAATGATGGCACAACCGAGCGTAGCTTAAACGGTGACGTCCAAGCCGCAACGTTGCTAAGCGTGATTTTAGATTACTTCGTCGTGAGTTTCACTAACGACGCTGTCACTAATCGTGCGCCCCGCGACGGGGTGACAGAACTGTTCTTTGGGAATCTAAGAGCAAGCTTTGCACAGCCTGGTGAGGGCGAGATTGCCAGTGGAATCGAGGTCTGGCTCTCTAGGCTTAGCCTTGGCGAGCGGGAGCACTCGTTGGCGCTGTGGCTAGAGGAGCACGGTGAAAATTTCGCGCTTTCGATTGGTGTTACTTCACAGAGGTCTTCGACTGAGTTGCCAGTTGCGATCTCCAAAGTAATGACCGACGAGACTTGGAAATCGAGACGATACTCGGTGTTGCAAGACGTTTCACTTCTCGCAGATTATTTGCCGTTGCTTGATAATTATCTAAGTACGGGCGGCAAAGACCCGATTGTATTCAATTCAGAGTTCCTTGCCAGATTCCTGTTTGACACTTTGCCCGTAATGCGCATTCTCGGCATTCGCACGATTATCCCAAAAGGTCTTGAGTCGCTTGTTTCGCCCCGAATCTCAATGTCGATATCAGGAGTATCTGGCCCCTCAGTGGTATCGCTTAGTACGGAAGGGATTTTTGACTTTGACTGGAAGTTGGCGGTTGGTGACGTTTTGCTAACTTCAAAAGAATTCGAAGAAGCTCTTGGTAATGCCCGAGGAGTTGTAAAGTTCCGTGGTCAGTATGTCTACTTAGATCCAACGACGATCGAGCGCCTGAAGACCCAGCTAGAAAATAACCGTTCACCTAGCAAGAATGAATTGATTCAAGTGGCTCTAGCAGGGGAGTTCGCTGGAACTCCGGTATCACTCGATAAAAAGGCACGTGCACTCGTGGTAGAGTTGACCAGGGTTGGATCCGTAGCAATTCCCAAAGGACTAAACGCTGAACTAAGGCCATATCAAAAAAGCGGTTTCGCCTGGTTGAGTAGGAACTTAGACCTTGGCTTTGGCAGTGTTATAGCAGATGACATGGGACTTGGTAAGACAATACAAGTAATTGCGGCTATCGCAAAGTTGAAGAACGATGGTGATCTAACACATGCCAAGGCGCTCGTGATTGTGCCTACCGGACTCCTCACTAACTGGGTGACCGAGTTTTCCCGTTTTGCGCCAGGTATATCTTGTGGGGTATTTCATGGTAGCGCTCGCAATATTGCCACAGATCTGCCTGACGTGGTGATTACTACCTACGGGGTAGCCAGAACCGATCTTGCCAAGCTCAAAAAGCACAGTTGGAGAGTGCTCGTCATTGATGAAGCCCAAAACATTAAGAATCCTACCGCTGCCCAGACCAAAGCGGTGAAAGCGATACCGGCCAAGTCATTTGTGGCCATGACCGGTACTCCGGTGGAAAATCGCCTTTCGGAGTACTGGTGTATCATGGATTTTGCTAACCGCGGCTACTTGGGAGGTCTCACCAGCTTCAACAAAGAATTTTCTGTCCCGATCCAAAGTCACCACGATCAGGCGGTAGCAGAGCGCTTTAAGCGTATTACAGCACCTTTTCTGCTCCGGAGAGTAAAATCCGACAAGTCCATCATTGCTGACCTGCCTGACAAGGTCGAAAGTGACGGATACTGCGAACTCACCAAGATTCAGGCGGCATTGTATGAATCGGTGGTACGCGAGGGGATTGAAGTTCTTGATGGAACTTCAGATACCTTTCGACGCCAGGGAGTAGTCTTACAGATGATTATGGCGCTGAAACAGATCTGTAACCACCCGGCTCAGTTCCTCAAAAGCGACGACTTTGACCCAAGTCACTCAGGTAAGGCAGCACTTCTTTACGACCTGTTGGAACCAATATATGCCAGCCACGAAAAGGTGTTGGTTTTCACTCAATTTGCTGAAATGGGCCGAATCTTATCTAAATGGATCAGTGAATGGTTTGACAGGGAACCTCTCTATTTGCATGGCGGGATTGGTCGTGCAAAGCGCGACGAGTACGTTCAACGATTCCAGAATGACGCCACCGAACGAGCGTTTATTTTATCGCTGAAAGCTGGCGGAACAGGGCTCAATCTAACAGCTGCGAACAATGTTATTCATTTCGATCTGTGGTGGAACCCTGCGGTGGAATCTCAGGCAACGGACCGAGCTTATCGTATCGGACAAAAGCGCAATGTGCAGGTGCATCGATTTATCACCAAGGCAACCTTTGAGGAGCAAATAAACGACATGATTTCCTCAAAGAAAGAACTTGCTGACTTTACGGTTGGAGCCGGGGAGACTTGGATCGGAAATCTTAACAACAAAGAGCTCAAAGAAATATTTACGCTTCGAACTTGATGCATTCTAGCTGGTAAAAACGCACCTTGAGATTGTCAGGTAGGCAGATATATGGTCGACTTTTCAAATGGGAGGTGCGAATTAGCAACGATGGAAAAGGGTTTATGGCCACGAAATCTTTGGACTATACCGGATAACTTCGCTTCATATATGTATAAATGTAAGTCAACCTAGATAGATTAGTTTTGCCAGTCCAATACTGGTAAAGAAGTTATTCATAGCGACCGTGATAATTGAAAATTTGTCAAAAGTCAAGAGAACTCCAAAGCTAACCAACGCAATTCCCGATGCTATCGTTAGGGTGCGACTATGGCGTTTTAGCCAATTGAATGATTGACTTACTTTTTGAAATGCCAGCCCAGTCATCATGAATGGTACACCAAGACCAGCAGTATAGGCTCCGAGGAGTAACCCGCCTTGTGCAACGGTGTGTTGGTTAGCAGCGACTACCAATATCGAACCAAGGATAGGTCCGATGCAAGGGGTCCAGCCAAACCCGAATGCGACTCCGGCCACTGATGGACCAAATGCTCCTAGTTTGGAAAAGCTTGGATGAAATCGAATTTCTCGCGCAAATAACAGGGACTTTGAAAACGATGATCCTAGGATAAACAAGCCCAGTATCACAACGGATACGCCTGTAATTCGACTTATCAAAATGTGGTTGGAAAAAATAGATCGACCAATAGCTGTTGCGGTCATGCCAAGGATCACAAACACCAACCCAAAGCCAGCGATAAAGGTCAAAGTCATTTTGGCTACGCGCATTCGAGTAAGAGTCGTTTGGCTGCCCGGCGTAGTTCCCCGAACGTCGACCCCGGCAATTACAGAAAGGTATGCGGGCACCAGCGGAAGTACACAGGGCGAAGCAAATGAGATTACGCCTCCGCCAAAGGCGGCAATATATCCTAAGTCAGTTGCCAAGCGTGGGTTGCCTTCTCGTTCATTTTATGGAAAAACACTATACCGATTTATCTTCTATGAGTAAATATTAGGTGGGCACAAGCTGCATCTTGACTTCGTCCAAGGTAAGTGGTTCGATGAAATGGAGATCTGTCCCCATCGGGTCGACAGTGATTACAACAGAGGACCGTGAACGACACCAAAATTGGAGTTTATCGATGTCCACACGGTCATCAGTTTTTACCCAAGCCAACCAAGTTCCCGAAACCATACCGTGTTCATCGATCTTTTCTCCAGGCGTAAGCACTCCGTTTTGCGGATATGGCTTTCGGTAGCCAATAAGAACCGTATCGGCTTCGGCGACAACTCCAGAAATGGTTATGGTGTGTGGGCCCATATTGGTTCTCGCGAGAAGCTTTCCCCGTTCAGTTGAATGTGCCTTGATACGGCTTTTGCGTGACTCTTCGATGCGCATTTTTTGCTTTTGCCATCCAACGAGCGGCGCAACAATGAGGAATAGAATTCCGAGAGTCGGCACGGCGAATTCAAAAAAAACTCTAGACACCCCACTATCACCTAATACCATTTACGGAACGAATAAATCTCGTACCTTGCACCTATCTTGTACAGATTGCTTTTAATGTGGCAATTGTGTCACTTAGCTTACATTCGAACCCATGCATATGCATAGATGTGACACCAAATTTAATTGGCGAAAAGAGGTACTTTTTTAGGAGGTGCCTATTATTTTGATTCAAGTCACGTTTAATTAGCTTGCGTCTGCGATGATTGGCACTAGATTCGTTGTGTTTGGACGACGGATCGTCAATGCCCCTACGAGAGCTGCTGTGCCTGCAATGATCGCTCCGACTTTAAAACCACCCGTCCATGCGTGCATTTCTGCTAGTACCGTAAGTGCCTTCGTTGAGGGGATTGCAGTACCATTTGCCAGGTGCGTGCTTGCGTGAATTAGACCTGTAGCTACAGTAATCAAGACCGATATGCCTAGGGTGCCTCCCACTTGCTGACTTACCGACACCATAGCGGATGCTAATCCTGCATGCTTTGGAGTGACTGCGCTTAGCGCAGTAATTAAAACAGCTGCAAATGTCGCGGCGAGTCCGGTTCCATTTAGCAATAATGCAGGCAAAACAAATGTCAGATAACTTGAATGGGGACCAAGATGTCCAAAGATAAACAGAGCAACTGCTATTGCGCTGGGACCATAGATGAGATAAAGGGTCGGTCCAATGCGTTTTACATATTTAGATCCCACCTTCGCTAAAACCATCACTGTAAGTGTCATGGGCAGAAAGGCGAACCCAGCTTTTAGGGCTGAGTACCCTAAAACGATCTGCAGATACTGGGTAAGGAAGAACCAAAGTGAAAATAGTGCGGCTGCCACCAGGAACATGACTGCGTAGGCACCACTTCTATTTCGGTTAGAAAAGACCATGAAGTCAACCAGAGGTGCCTTATGCGATTTCTCACGGAAAATAAAAATTGTACCAAAAATCACAGCGCCAGCAAATGCCACAACGCTTATCGTGGAAGTCCAGCCGGAACTTGCCGAATGGATAAGACCATACACTAACGACCCTATCATTGCGACTGATGTCACTGAACCTAATAAGTCGGAAGGAATTTTGTTTCGGGACGATTCTTTTAGAAATTTGGGCGCCAGAACGGCAATGACAATCGCGATAGGCGTGTTGACAAAAAACACCCATCGCCAACTGAGATACTGCGTCAGTATTGCCCCAAAGATTAGTCCCATCGAAGCACCTAAGGCAGATACTGATGCAGCAATGCCTAGAGCTTCGTTGCGATCTCTCCCTTCTGGAAAGTTGGTTGTAATTAGCGCCAGTGCGTTAGGTGAAGCAATTGCGCCACCGATGCCTTGAATTGCTCGAGCTGCTATTAAAGTGGCTT
Source organism: Actinomycetes bacterium (assembly GCA_021785005.1). Classification (GTDB taxonomy): domain Bacteria; phylum Actinomycetota; class Acidimicrobiia; order Acidimicrobiales; family Acidimicrobiaceae; genus Acidithrix. The sequence continues at coordinate 2,375 of JAJYGT010000030.1, read as the reverse complement.
CTGAAGTTGCGAGACCTCCCATAAAACTTGCCGCAGCAAAGATCAATATTCCAACTACGAACATTTTTCGACGACCAAATATATCACCCGAACGACCGCCGAGGAGCAAGAGGCCTCCGAAAACAAGTGTGTATGCGTCCACGACCCATGCAAGAGTGGTGGAGCTAATCGATAGTCCGTGGGCAATTGATGGAAGTGCAATATTGACGATGGTGATGTCTAGGACGACCATGAGCTGTGCACCTGCGATTAAGCCCATCTTTAGATTGCGATGTGAATAAGTTGGATTCTTTTTGCTTTCGATCGAACTTGATTTATGAGCCACGTAAAGAGCTCCTTTTCATTCAAAATGCATTTTGCTTTTGTCTTCAACTATAGTTTGGCTTTCAAACTTTGAACGTGGGGAAGCGCGTGTCGATAGCCAAAAGGTATTGAAGCTTTTCAATTACCAAAATGGTCGGCGTTGCTATTCTCGAGTTGAAGATGTGTCAAGCGATGCGCATGCAATGGTTTTGGGCCAAATACTTTTCCAACTGTTCCACACAAAAAGACCATAATTTTTTTGTTCACTGTAATGTTCGATAGAGATGGTTTTGAATAATTAAATGCGTCACTGGACTTTTTATGACCGAGAATATCGTTTGTAATAACGAATTGTTTTGCCTGTAATTTGGATAGAAATAAGATAGACTATCGTTTGTGAGACTGACTGTTTGTGGCTCAGCTGGATCGTACGGATCTCCAGGCAGGGCGTGTTCTAGCTACTTGTTGCAGTCCGACGAAGCAAATGTCGTGCTAGATTGTGGCAACGGTTCTTTTTCGAACTTGTCGACGGTAATTGATCCAGGCAAGATCGACGCAGTATTGATCTCGCATTCACATCATGATCACGTGGTTGACCTTGCTTCGTTTTTTCATTTTCTCCGATTTGTACCGAGTGCATTTCGACGTAAGATAAAACTGATCGCTTCGGCTAGTACGTTGTCGTCTTTTGATACTATTTTTGCGCTAGAGTTTGAATCAGTATTTGACCTGGTCACGGTAAATCCCCAATCTTTAACTACTTTGGGTGATTTTCATATGACATTTTTTGATACCTCGCATATGGATGGGTCACTTGCAATTCGAATCGTCGGGTTAGACGGTAATTGTGTTGTGTATACCGGTGACGCTGGTCCCAGCTCTGAGCTTGCGCATTTTTCCCACGGAGCAAATCTACTGATTGGCGAGTGTACTTGGATTCATAGGCCCGCGCGTGTTGGATCAGGGCTGCACCATGATGCGTTTGAACTTGGTGAACTAGCAAAGCTGGCTAACGTTGACTCGGTAATGGTGACTCACGTTGCGTACCCAGGTGATCCCATTGACGCCTCAGCGTTAGTTAAAGGGCATTTTGGTGGCAACGTTATTACCGCTATCGATAATTTGTCAATCCAACTTTAGCGATTCTGCTAAAACAAAAGAGAACTATGAATATCTTTGGAGGGCACCCGCTAAAGGCTCTACCGAACTTTAGTCATGGTGAGCGTGAGCGTCTGACAAGAAGTCGAACTTCTACCCAACGGAAAAATTCGATATCTATGACGGTACGCTGAATAGAGGTTTTTGCTAGTAGGTTTCAGGTTGGTATTTGACGATCATACAGGCGATATAAACTTCGCGCGAAGGGGTTAATAATTGTGGGTTTTGGGGCGCTACGCGTGGGGATTGATTCTGATGGCTTTGTCGCAACTAGCCTAGGGATGAATCGAACAAGGTTTATGCGGTGGGACGAAGGGTTAGATCAAGCTAGTGGAAGAAGCATCGAAGTCAGATCCTTGCGCGCGTAGGGTTCTGACTGTCCCAAATGTTATTACCGTTGCAAGGTTACTTCTTTTGCCCGTCGTGGTTTATGAGCTTGTAGGACGCAGGAATTTTATCGTGGGCACGGCAATTTTGGCGTTTATCGGTACCACAGATTTTCTAGATGGATACGTCGCTCGACATTTTAATCAAGTTTCCGAATTAGGTAAGATAATTGATCCATCGGCAGATCGTATCGTGATTGTTTCCATGATCGTGATGGCGTTATTTATGGGATGGGTGCCATACGCGCTTGCAATATTGATATTATTTCGGGAAACATTTATTACATTGCTATCAATTTATTTACTAAAAGTGAAGAATCACCGACTTGAAGTAATTTGGTTAGGTAAATTTGGAACACTAATGTTACTTGTTTCTCTTCCCTTGTTATTGATTGGCGAATCGCAAAGACCGAATTTGCATGTTATACATGAGTTCGGTCTCACACTTTCATATTTGGGAATATTGACTCTATACGGAGCAGCGGTTCAGTATGTACGATCTACATTGTTGCCACTTATAAGAGGAAA
>JAJYGT010000058.1 GCA_021785005.1 Actinomycetes bacterium | reverse complement strand
TCTGGTATCGCCTCGCATCATGCAGGGATGGTTCCACCTTTAAAAGAAGCTGTTGAGAAATGCTTTGCTCGATCGTTGATTAAAGTCGTATTCGCTACCGAGACGCTTTCGTTAGGTATAAATATGCCTGCCAGAAGTGTAGTGATAGAGAAACTCAATAAGTTCAATGGAGATAGCCATGATCTGTTGACCGCGGGCGAATACACTCAACTTGCAGGTAGAGCAGGACGTCGTGGAATCGATGAGATCGGGTACTGCTTGGCACTTTGGTCGCCGTATGTTGCATTTTCTCAAGTAGCAAACTTGATGATGACCAAAAGCTACCCACTTACCTCCTCGTTTCGACCTACCTACAACATGGCCGCTAACTTAGTTAGGGGATTCGAACCCCAAGTTGCACGCAACCTGTTGAACTTGTCGTTTGCTCAGTTTCGTTCAGACGCAGAAATAGTGCATCTTGAAGCAAGACTTGCAAAATTGCGAAGTGAAAGAGACCTTCTTATTGAGCAGGCCAAATGCGACTATGGCGACGTGCAGGCCTACTTCAGATTAAGCCAAGACAAGCCAAAAACTGAAAAGTATATCGATGTGATACCTTCAGAGCGCTACATAATGCCCTATTTTTCGCGTTTGCGTCCTGGGGATGTCTTGGTGGTTCCAAGTGATGAGAATCCAGCGCTTCCGACGCGTGTCGTAGTCATTGCTACCTCTAAGAAAAAGGGAGGACGGGTGTCGGTATGGGTCTTGACCACTGGTGCCCAAAAGCTACTTATAAGACCTAATCAAGTGGATTTCGTACCGAAGCCCGTTGCCAGAATTGACGTGGGCGTGCCTTACGATCCCAAGGAGCACGCTTATATAGCCGCTATGACTGAAAGTCTTAGATCGGTTCAACTCGCCAATTCGGGGTATGGCGAACCTAGGTTTTCTCGCACAGTTGATCACAAGGCCAATGCACTACACTCCAATGCGAACCTCATAAAGATTCGAAACGAACTTAGGGCTTGTGCTGACTTCAATCGCCACCTAAGTGCGATCAAGAAATTGGCGAGACTGCAAGAAACTACCGATCGGATTACGTCCACGGTAAAATCACATTCCGAATCATTGGCCAGACAGTTTGATAGAGTTTTGGAAGTGCTTTCGGACCTTGGATTTGTAGACGGTTGGGAGTTGACCGAAAAAGGCGAGCGCCTTGCAGGTTTATTTCACGAATCCGATCTTTTGATTGCACTTTGTCTTGATAAGGGCATGTTTGATGACTTGGATCCGATTGATCTGGTGGCATTGCTTTCGGTCTTCGTTTATGAATCTCGAGTGTCAGCACCTGGATCTGACAGTTTTCCTAGCAGGGAACTTGAGCGCCGGTTCACTGAGATTGCTCGACTAAGAAACGAGTTAGTCCGGGATGAAGCCAGGCAGCGGATACCATCCACAAAATTAGTGGATTCAGGTTTTATGGTTTACGCGAGTAATTGGGCCAAAGGTAGAGATCTGAGCGTAGTGATCGGCGATCACAATGTTCCCGGCGGTGACTTTGTCAGATACATCAAGCAAATTATCGATCTTGCGCGTCAACTCGCGAATGTTGTATCAGATCCGGTATTGTCACAACGGTTTCGGGCGATTAATCATTTGATTTGTCGCGGTGTCGTAGAAGCTTCAATTCGAGTGGAGCGTTAGTAGGCATTTGCGCAATTTTGCTTTCGGAAAAGGGCGACTTGATTAGGCATAATCTCGCAGTCTTCAAAATTAACTCGTGATTCGCGGTCGACCTTGCGGTAATGCCTTCTATCGTGAATTGCAATGAGTGGGGAATTCACGATAGAAGAAGCAGATGTTCTTGCTCGGTGTTTTACAAACGTCGATCAACCGGTATTTGCCCTTACCAACTTGCCAGAAGTCACAAAGGCCGCTCTATTTGCGCGATACTCGCGATCTCCAAAATCACTACGTAGGCTCTTTTTGGACGAATTCAACGATTCTGCCAATAAAGCGGCACTCACGACATCTGCGGGCGTGGATCGGGCAGAGAGTCTGTTCAATCGAGTCCTAGCCGATTATGGGGATGATTCGGTGGCGCAACTTGCCGGGGTTCATATCGCGTTCGAAAATGTCTCGAACCTGGCGACAAAAATTATAGAACGACCCCGCCTTATGTCATATTTGGAGCAATCTACACGCTATATACCGTTTGATAAAAAGAAAGCCTCTGGGCAGTTTCGATATCACGTACCTGCGGAACTTTCGAATGCTGATCAAGAGATCTTTCGTGACGCTATGGATCGTTTGTTCCTAGCATATCAAGAAATTACCACAGCAATTATCGCTCGACTTTTATCGGATCTGGGCCCCGGTGATATCCCTCCGATATTACGTGCTACAACACGTGCAATGGGGCTGGACGCAACTAGAGGGCTCCTCCCGGCAGCCACAGAGTCAAATGTGGGTGTTTATGGATCCGCCCAAGCGATGGAGCAGCTAGTCCTACACCTTTACGCGCATCCACTCGAGGAGGCGAAAGTCTTGGGAGAGACACTCCATAAACAGCTGAAAATTATGATACCATCCTTGGTTATTCGTCTTGATCGGACCGAGCGCCGAGAGCCATGGGTATCTTACCTTGGTGCCACCCGACATTTGACTCTGGATCTTGCGGAACTTTTGCCCAATACGAGTGTCACTGCGCCCGGTGGTCAAGATGGATCGGTCTTGGAGGGCGAGCTTGGCTCTAGAGTGCGCCTGGTCGAATTTGACCCCCATGGCGAGGATAAAGTTTCAAAGGCCATTGTGTTTGAGTCTTCGAATTTTTCGAGCTATGAGATTGACTACATTTATGAGTCGATGTCAGGTGAACAGCTTGATGACCTGTGGACAAATTATGTTGGAGAACGCCTCAACAGAAGGCATCGACCCGGAAGAGCGTTCGAAAAGACGTCATACAAGTTCGAGATAGAAGCCGACTACGGGGCATTTAGAGATCTCCAGCGGCATCGACTGCTAAGCTGCTCCTGGCAACTACTCGGTACTGATCTCGGTTATTTTGTTTCCCCAATTCTGAACGATAACGAGAAGAAAATATACCTTGATGCTATTGAAAGTGTTATGTCGCTTTATGATATCTTGGTTGAACGTTACGGTAAGAGGGTAGCTGCATATTGTGTTCCGATGTGTTTTCGGATTCGGTTTGAGATTGAGTTAAATGCAAGAGAAGCCATGCATCTCATCGAACTTAGGTCTCAACCCCAGGGGCACCCAAGTTATCGGGAGGTTGCACAGTTGATTTACTTATTGATCAAGGATCAAGCGAAACATAATAGGATTGCACATTCGATGACATACGTCGATTTGAGCCAAGGGGTAGGATCTCGCCAAGATTCCCTTCAAAGAGAGGCACAAAAACGCGGGGATTCAGATAATTTGGTAACGAATTAATATCTAAAATTGGAAATTTACATCTCCTGGAGATAATTGGGAACAAAACAGCTGTTTTTGGTGATCCAATAAGCGAAAGTTTTGAAGTTGCGAATCGGTAGTTCAGTTGAACGTCCGACGAAAGGGAAGAGTAAATGGCACGAAAAAAAGCTGCCGCGCCTGAAATTAGTGAGACTGAAGACTTCGTCGAGGATGAGCTTGACGAAGACGAAGGTTTCGAAGAATTAGATGAGCCGGACTTCGAGGAGGAAGAGATTCTCGATGAGGAAGACGACCTTGCCGACCTTGAGGTTGATGACTTAGACGAAGTTGTTGACGACGATATCGATGTCGAGGATGACATCGATATAGAAGATGATGTTGAAGACGATCTCGAGGATGACATCGACGATGTCGACGATACAGATCTAGACGAAGACGATGACGAGGAAGTCGAAGAAGAAGTCGAAGCAAGTTTGGACGATATTTTGAAGGAGCGCTTGGTCGTTCCAACAGATGACGTGGAAGACTTTGATGATGACTTTGACGACAGATCAGATATCGCCCTCACTGTTTTGCCGAGACAGCCTGATGAATTTGTGTGCCAAAGTTGTTTCCTGGTCAAGAAATTAACGCAGTTAGCAAATAAAGATCTCAGTTTCTGTCGGGATTGTGTTTAGCTTCGATATTAACGGCGCTTGATTGCCTCGTGCTAGAATCGAATTTGCATGAGAGGCGGGGGTGATATGCAAGACGAAGAAATTTCACGTCTAATTGACTATCTTGTTTATGCTCCGGTAGGGATTATAACGTCGGTTGCTGAAGCCCTTCCTAGGGCAGTTGAAACAGGGCGCTCTGTTGTTGAGTCTCGCACCATGGTAGCTAAGTTCATTGGTAAAATGGCGGTAGATCGCGCAAGTGACAAGGTGATGAACCAGGTTGACGAGTTGCGTCGACAATTTACCGCCAGTGTGTCTGAGATACTTCCAGATCCGTGGGGTGATTTAGCAAAATTTGTTTTTGGACAAAATGTTGGCACCCCTGAATCGGATAAGGATAAGTCTTCGACGACCGGTACAACGGTGGACGTGTCGGCTAGCGACCCAGATGTCGAACCTCACACTATAAACGGGGTAGCTGGAACCAGTTCAACAGGAGTTTCGTCACCTGAGACTACGTTGACTGTGAATGAGATCGAAACGATTATTCCGCGATACTCCACGCTCTCGGCGACCCAAATAGTTGCGAAGCTTTCTTCTTTGAATGTGGAACAGCTTGGGTTCATTTTGAGTTTTGAAGAGAAAAATAGAGGTAGAAGGACGATTGTAGCGAAAGCTCAGCGTTTGATTGCAGATGACTTGCACAAAGACGGATCTAGAGCATAATTTTGGATCAGATTGTACCTTTAGATTGCAGAATCGTCGATTTTTCTTTTGAATTTCTCGACGATAGCCTGGGTCTATTTGTCAAAATGTTGCGAGAATTGCAGTCGAGTCGTCGTGGTCCGGAGCTGTCTAAGCATGTCTTCGATAATTTTCATAGCGTATTTTTTGATCAGTTCCCAAACGAAACAGCGCCCTATTGCCATATCAACCTCGCGTTTGTGACATCTTTGGTTGTGGGATACTCAATTCTCTGTGTCAAACATGATATAAATGATGGCGGAGAATTCATTGTATATGTGACCCCAACGGCAAGAAACAACGGCGTGGGAGCGCTTCTTACGCAAAAGGTTGTAATGCATGCCGACGGGATGGGACTGCGCAACCTTTACAGCATTGTGGCTCCTGGTGCGAGGAGCTCCAAGAGTGCACTTGAAAAGGCGGGTTTTAAGGCCGAGGAGCTAAAGATGACGCGGGCATTGCGCTAGACAGCCCCATTTTTTAGACTTGCGCTTATGGTTTTGAACCTAGCATCCGGTGGGTTTCAGTGTGCGAATAGCTCCAACAAAAACGTTCAAGCTTGAATTTTTTTCGGAAGATGTTCTTGCGCAACCAATACTTAGTTTTAGTTGTTTCTACTTCTCTGTGAACCCCTGAGAGGGGGTCTAGCTAATCCTTGAAGGTAACACAAGCTAGATCCAAGGATCTAGCTGTCTAGCTAGGCCTCACCTGTTTCAGAAGGTGCGGTATCTTGCACTGTTTCAGAAGGTGCCGTATCTTGCACTGTTTCAGAAGGTGCCGTATCTTGCACTGTTTCAGAAGGTGCGGTATCTTGCACTGTTTCAGAAGGTGCCGTATCTTGCACTGTTTCAGAAGGTGCCGTATCTTGCACTGTTTCAGAAGGTGCCGTATCTTGCACTGTTTCAGAAGGTGCCGTATCTTGCACTGTTTCAGAAGGTGCGGTATCTTGCACTGTTTCAGAAGGTGCGGTATCTTGCACTGTTTCAGAAGGTGCGGTATCTTGCACTGTTTCAGAAGGTGCGGTATCTTGCACTGTTTCAGAAGGTGCGGTATCTTCGTCTGCGATTTTTCGTCGCGGTCTTGGAGGTGGCGGCATTTTAATCCCCAGTAGGGTTGCCAGATTCGGGATCCTGCCGCTTAGTTGCTGGGCTAAAGCAGTAAGTTCCGGTGTTGGGTTTTCCGGCAAACCGGTTGGTGTTACAAGTCTTCTGATAGGCGAGGTTTCCAGAGCCGACAGCATTGCCGCCCAATGTTCAGGTGCGGATGACGGGGTCATCGTGATATTCGCAGCGTCGGTTAGGCGTTGTAGTAACTCGGCAGGGAGCTGAGATCCGATATCAGGCGAACGCGAAGCGAGGCGAACGGCTTTAATACTTTTGTTCTCTTCTAGTGCGTCTTCGATTGATTTTACCCACTCTTTTTCGAGAGTTTTTGTTCTAGTATCGAGAAGTACTTTTAGTCTGTTCAATATTTCGAGAAATTCTTCCGATTTGGCCACGCGCTCGCCAAAGGACACAACAGTCTTCAAGTCGCGAAGACCGACATTGTCTGACACCGCGAGTACCGCATCTGCCCGATCTAGCCAAGTTGCTCGTTCGACTACAGGAAGTATTTCTTCGGCAATATTTAGGATTGGATCGGACGGCATCGGAGCTTTGCCTTGTTTTGCCATCTCTTGATTTTGGGCAGCAATAGCAGTTCTAACGGCGGGCAAACCACCAGCTACCAGTTGCTCAGCAATGGACAGATGTTCAGTCGGAAGCGATTGTAAGAGTTCATCCCGGTGTTTTGTTCCCGGTGTAATTTTGGCATAGCGTTGTAAAGTTGGCGGTTTCGACGTCGAATTTACGCTGTCGTATGGTCTTTTGTTATCTGGGCGTCGTCTGTCGTCCCTGCGCATACCCAAGCGACTGTCTTTGGCGTCGGGCGAGTCCTTACGCGCTCGATCGCCTACTCGATCTGGGCGTCGTTGATCATTACTCGGCGATTCTGGCTGTACGCCGGTTCCTTGTGCTGCGCGTGGTCTTTGAGGTCGATCTCTCTTGGAGCCTGCGTGCTGCGAGCGATCACCTTCGGAGGAGTCTGACTGACCCCTTTGCGAAGGTTTTCCTCTCGACTTAGATTTGTTTGATTTCGCGTATTCTACGCTAGACAGCTGCTTGGTGGAACGTTGTGGCGATATTTCGATAATCATTCCGCGTTTTGCGTCTTTGGATTCTTGGGGCGCGTAAACGGACTCGACAAAGATTCCGTCGATTTCAAAAGTGACTTCGGCCTTTACAATGTCGCCAACCTTTGCACCCTCGTAAAGAAGGGATCCAGCTACGACACCCTTTGGTTCCTTGGCGCCTGCTTTGCGCCAGGTCCAATCACCGGCTTGGTTCTTGCTCGTTAGCTCTAGTTCTAGTCGAGAAGGCATTTTTGCTTTTCTACCTCAGTTTCATATCGCGTCCCGTGGTGGGATCGCTAAAAGTTTTGGCCAATGAATTAGCGCCTTAGAGTAGCATAAACCTAAATGGCACTCTCTAAGTACGTTAACTGTCTTTCGCAGCCCGTTTCAAGCTCTGGAGAAACGGACGCCTATTCAATTGACTTTGGCGTATGATACGAGAATTTCTTATGATCGTTTGTATTTGGCCACACCTAAAGTTTTCGAACCATACCCAATTGTACTCGACCCTAAGGTGAACACGTAGACGCAGCCACGTTCCCAGCGCGGCACCGTAGCCGATTGACCTTTTTTGCATAATCATACCTTGTGTACCTCTAGTTTTGAATTAGGGGCGTTCGTACTTAGGTTTTTACTTAATGAACGACGCGAATTTGTTATTTACTATTGTTTGGAGTGGGTTGTGGGTCGACGCTTAGGCGGACATGTTTCATCAGCTGGAGGAATTGTAAAAGCTATTAGCAAAGGAGATGAGATTGGAGCCTCGATAATACAGATCTTTTCTAATTCTCCCCGAGGGTGGAAGGCATCACGAGTATCTTTAAACGGTTTTGCTGATCTTGGTCAAGTCCTCAACGCGGTAGAAACCAAAGTTGAATGCGTGGTAAGTCATGCTAGTTACCTGATAAATCTTGCTTCTCCCGATCAAGAGTTATACACTAAATCGCGCAATCTTCTAATAGAGACTATGACTTATGCTTCTGAAATTGGAATCGCTAAAGTTGTTCTCCATGTGGGAAGTCATCGCGGTGCCGGCTTTACCAGCCAGGTCGGACAAATTGTAGATGCGATTCAATTAGCGATTGAAGCGGGACCAAAGTGTGTCTTATTGCTGGAAAACAGTGCAGGGCAAGGCGACAGTGTCGGCTCTAGTTTCTATGAGCTCGGGGTACTCGTCAAATTGCTCGACAGTTCTGATCGATTGGGGATTTGTTTAGATACCCAGCATCTTTTTGCCTCTGGAGTTGCATTTGAAACTGACGCCGATGTCAGTAAGATCATTGACGAGCTAAAGGATAATTCATTGCTCGATGTTCTTGGATTGATACACCTAAATGATTCAAAAGTTGCGCTTGGCGCCCATGTAGATCGCCACGCGAACTTGGGCGAAGGTTTCATCGGTAAGGTCGCATTGGCGAACCTTTTAAATCATCCGTCGTTTGCATTGGTTGATATTGTCCTAGAATTTCCCGGCGATGGAACTGGCGACGGCCCTCGAGCTTACGACGTCGAGCAAGCGGCGCTTTTACTTAATTGATTGTCACGTTCTTTAGAGATACGCGACACTGCGTGCGTATATGTCAACCAGCCGATCTTGTTGGAGCGCCAGGCTTGGCAAAAGGATTGTTTAAGTCGATTTTAGACAAACGATTTAGATGAAATGAGCTTGCGACAATTCCGTTAGGAATTTAAATTCCCGATTGCAAGATCCCACATTAACCGATTTACCGCTTCATATCCAAGTCTCATCAAAACAAGCTTTGCAATTTATGTGATCACTACATTGGCGTGAAAAATGAACTCTATTACTCTAAAGGAGCTCGAGGCACTCCCAATACTGTCGGTTGTCGACACCAATGTACGCGTACAATCGGTTCAGAATCTACGAGCGGTGTTTTATTTGGACATTTGATCAAAGGATATTTTCGATTCCCTTGGAAATAACTGATTTACCGGTTTTACCAGCACCGCATGTCCAAAGTTGCGCACCGTGGCGTTCATTTTGAGTTCGTTTGTAAAGCAAACGAGCGCACGGATCGTAGTGTCTCATTTTTTCCCCAGATCTCACGCAAACATCTAAGGCATTCGAAAACTTTATAGTCGTTACGTTACGTGAATTGCCAGAATGGCATCGCTCTCATATAAAGCACCTACCCCAACCGTAATCGCTTGCATTTGCCCAGATAATCCGTCTGGAACATAAATTCATAATGGTTTTATCAAATAAGGACTGATTGAAACTCACGCCTGTCTTATATCGAGACCATAACATGTGGCGAAGTTTTTAAGCTTTGCTATTTTTCGTGGCTGGTTATGAGGTAGAGCCCCGCTTGAACCAAACCATCGGCGATGAAATCAAACTGAGCGTCGTGGGTTTGACTGCTGAATAATCGGATTTCATTAGATTGTCCAAGGTTGATTCCCTCTTTGTATTCAGCGATCATGGAGAGACCCCGTCTGTCAATTGCTGGGGTTTGGATTTTTGCTAAAAGCTCTTCGCCAACCTCAAAATAGACCGCATTATTTAGATGCCCCAGAAGATCAAAATCGGCGATTCGCCAATGCCAATCAAACTTTTTGGAGCTTGGTTGTTCGACGATCTCAAGGCGATGTGTTACTTTTCTTTCTCCGGCGCTTTCAGCAAAGATATTTTGAAACTCAGGTGTCAGTGATTTAGGTGTTCTTGTTTGGGGGTCAGTTTGAATCCATAGAGATGACACTTGAGCGACGGTCGTATCCCCTAACGTTACATCAGTTCGGCGTTGAGCCCATGCGCGTCCTAAACCTGCGCAAAAGGTGGAAATCGTTAGGTTGTCACGGTATTTCGCATTTTCAAAAATACGAATGTAGGTCCTTCTTACAACCCATACGCCCTGGTCTTCGAGTCCTGCGTCAGCCATATCCGCAGCAGCAATGTCTTGAGTGAGACGCGCCACGGTGTCAAAGCGCATCGCGTTGTCAAAAGATGTCTCAGACAGGCCAAGCGTTCTTGTCTGCGTATACAATCGCCCTTTTGAATATGGCACCAATTGTAATGGGGAATTAGAAGCGTCAATTGTTATTTTGGTGTGTTTGGTCATTTCGTCAATCGCATAAAAATGCTAGTTTCAAAGTGGCTAACGCGGGTTATATATGAATTGCAGAATTTTAACGTGAGCACCATCTTGATAATTACGGCTCTAGGAGCCAGGAGAATCCTGCTAGATGCCGTGGGTCGGTGGTAAATAGTCGTTCCGGGTGCCATTGAACTCCCAGGCAATTCGAACTTTCAACGGCCTCAACTACATTGTCATGGGAAAATGCAATCGCTCTAAGACCAGGAGCAATAGATTTCAATGCCTGGTGGTGAATGCTATTTACGCCTAACTGGGATCCAGTTATACCACCTAATATCGACGATTCATCCAGTGAAACGTTATGTGAGATGCCATACTCATTCTTGAGATCCGAATGGTTGTCGAAACCCGATGATTCTAGGTCTTGGTAAAGCGTTCCACCAAGTGCTACATTTAAGATCTGCATACCGCGACAAATGGCAAATATTTTTTTGTCTTGTGTAAGTGCCTCGTGAATCAGTGCAAGTTCAAATCTGTCTCGCACGGGATCAGTTTCGTGCAGGTTTTGCGACGGTTCTTCGCCATATTGTGCCGGGTTAACATCGCTGCCGCCAGAAAGAATGAGTGCATCTACTGAAGAGACGACTTCTTTGGCGTAATCGGTGAGCGAAAGTTCTGTGTCTGGTCGTTCAAAGGCCTCAGTCGATGCGCTTGAAAACAGAAATGGAATAGCGCCGAGGTGAGTAACTGCGCTGGCATATCCCGAATGAATGCCGTACATTGAATTTTTCTGCCGTCCAAACGAAATGCCGACTCGCTTCAAAACCGTTCTCCTTGATTTGTCATCTCCACCTTAGCGGTAGGATTTGGGTTGATGTGCCTCAGGATTCTTGTTGCCAGTGTCGTTCAAATTTGGGTAGCGCTAACAATAATGAAGTCATGAATTTTCGAGGATTTTGACTACAAAATTACCTTATTACCAGGTGCATGGCTCCAGATGAAGTGGCTTTGTGGTAACGCGGATAATAAGAATTTGCCGTTATAGCTCGCGACTAAAATTTCAATTGTGCTTGATTAAAAGTCTTTGGGAACGAAAAACGAGCCTGAGCTTTTCCTGGGGCAATAATTGATCAACTGCAAAAAGTATTTTTGCTTGTCAGTTAATCTCGGCGGAAATATTAGATGACGTTGTCGGCTTCGATGTATCGAAGGAAGAAATGAAACAGTATCGGTCGCCTCGAATAATTGTCTCGCGGTACTCCAACATCTGATCACCGACAAAGGTGGATCGTAATATCAAGTAGGCAGCCAATGTTGATTCAGTGCCTAGAAGTTTAGATTCTGTATCGCCAAGGATGATCGGAGAAAGTCGTTCTTCGCCCTTAGTGGGGCATATGTGGCATAGTTTTTCTAGTTCATCGTAAAGAGCAGTGTGCTCGAAGTTTACGTCTAGCAGCGGCGAGGCGTATTTCATCGGTATAAATACGTTGTCAATAGCCACTTCAAGCGTATCAGCATAGCGAACTCGTTCAAGGTGAAAAAACTCGTCGGTTTCCCGGAGGTGGAACATAGGCGCGAGTTCTGCGTTTCGAACTGACTCTTGGATCAATACCTTTGAACTTTGGTGCCGTCCTGACTTTTCCAGTTCGCGAAATAGAGAATAAAGAGTTCCAAGTTGTTGTTCGAAACGAGTCTCGGTAAGAACGGTGCCTCGGCCGCGGTGCCGCACAACTACACCGTCTTGCTCAAGGCGCCTCACAGCTTCGCGCACAGTTTGTCGCGAAACGCTATATTGCTCGATCATCTCTTTATCCGTTGGAAATCGGCTTACAAATTCTCCAGAGGCAATTCTTGCCTTTAGGTCATCAAGTAGCTGCGCCCAGAGTGGGAGTGGGCTGTCACGATCCAATTTGACTCCTATAGTGTTCAGCTTTAAATCTAGCGCAAAAAAAGTTGGAAAGTTAGCATTTACGAAAGGCATAATCTTATAATTTTTCGACATGGCGTTGTAATGAAGTGCGCTCACAAACTTACCAGGTCATGCTTTTGATTAGGTTGGGTAAGTTATAGATTATAAAGTGATCGCTGCAGGCGTGAGAAACGACGTTTGGGCAATTGTGAGCCTCGATTACTGCAAAGAGTGAACGGTCTACCTAATGGGTGTAGGACAGGTTCAACCATGCCTTGATTATTCAATGCTGATGTGGAAAAGAAACATTAATTGGCGTGGCATGGGCGTGTTCAAATTTGTTGGTGCGTTCGCGGTAAATGCAGCGATCACAGCTCATGCGAACCTCTTTGCCCTCGGCCTCCAAAACTCTCTCGATTGCGATGTCCACTAGCACATCTGATGCACCGAGTTCGTTTGCCAGAAAAAGGTCATATGTCGGATTATCAATGTTCCATTGTCTGGCTTGGGAGTGAATTCTGTCGACCAATACTCCTGCAAACAAGAAGTACGGGATTACAAGAATTCGCTTGGGTCGAAAATGGGTTAAGCGATCTAGTGCTTCTGGTACGCTAGGTCGTGCCAGCGAGATAAAACATGCCTCGATGTTTTCAACTCCATAGACTTCTGACATCAAGCGAGCGGCTTTAAACAGGTCAGAATTTGCGTCAGGGTCGCTGGATCCGCGGCCAACGAGTAATATCGCTGCGTCCTGCATGTTTTTGTCAGCAGAAGTGATTGCGTTTTCATAAAAGGCTTGGTTTAGTTTCAATGACACTCCGAGGTCGCGCCCGTAGCTAAATTCGATTTCCAAGTACTTTTGTCTAGCCATTTCGACTGCTCCGGCAATGTCAGATTTGGTATGACCAGCGCCTAACAATACCAGCGGCACAACGGTGATTCCTTTGCTGGCAGAATCGACAAAAGCGCTAAGTGCCAGTGCGATATCAGGGGTCGCCAATTCAAGAAAACCAAATGTCACGCGTCGCGTGGGAAGTGCCTGACTTAGCATTTCAACGGTTTGGATCAATTGCAGCTGACCTTTTTTTGACTTTGAACCGTGTCCTACAATAAAAATGTCGTTTGACACCGTTTTCTCCTTAAATACTGGACCGTCGTTTACTTTTGGGCGCCATTAAGGTGTCGTGGCAGCCTCGAAAGAGTATTGACCAGCTGCCATTCTTGCAATTGCATTAAAGGCTGCGGCGGTGATGGCCGATCCCCCACGTGGCCCACGATTGGTTATGTATTCATACGGTGTTTCACATAAGAGTTCTTTGGATCTAGCGGCACCAACGTAGCCCACTGGCAATGCAATTATGGCACCTGGCTCTATTTCTCCTGTGTTAGCAAGTTCAATAATCGAGAATAAGGCTGTTGGTGCACAACCGATGACAAAGACAGTTCCAATTGGATGTTCTTTGGCAGCGATTTCCATTGCATGTTGTGTTCTTGTTTTTCCGTTGGGCGCGCTAACAACCTGATTTAGGGCACATTTAGTATTTTGTGAGTAAAGCGCGTGTCGAACCATTTCAGTGTCTGTGATAATTACGGCGTCGTTTTGAACCAATGTAATTGCGGCCGCAATCGAAGTTGGTTTGTAGCAAATGGAATTTGCCATTGAGGGGTCCGCGCAAGAGTGAATGATTCGCGCCAAAACTTCACGTTCACTTCGGGTGTACGGGGTGAGGTCGATCTCACCAGCTAACGTTCTAAAGCTCTCAAACTCAATTTGGTTGCCTTTTAG
This sequence comes from Actinomycetes bacterium, assembly GCA_021785005.1. GTDB lineage: Bacteria > Actinomycetota > Acidimicrobiia > Acidimicrobiales > Acidimicrobiaceae > Acidithrix. Next base: position 967 of record JAJYGT010000058.1, on the reverse strand, counting down.
CTGTATTTCTCGCCGATTGGAACTAATAGTCATCAACATGATAATGATAGGTGCTTTTCGCTGTAATTACGTATTTGGACGAGAGAGGTGTGCGTTCTGGTCTATCGTGGCGACACTGTAAGTAGTTTAACGCACTTTAAAGAGCTGCATTATGTATAATAGTGGTCAAGTTTGGCGATAGTTTTCTCGCGATATGCATCGTTTTCCTTGCACTTGACATCCGAATCGTCTGATGCTCCCGCTTAGGCTATTGTTGTCTAAATTCTAAGCAATCCGACAGTGACCAGTGGCGATTTGCCAAAGTGACACGATGCGATGCGACCTTAGTGGTACCCAAGACTCTAAGAACCATTATTTATGTAGCCCTTGCTGCGATACATATATTCGCAGAAATATGGGCTTCGTTCTAAGTATCAGACTTGCTCGCGCAGGTGACGTCTTTGTAAGGCAGCAGGATAAGTTAAAAACTCAATTTTGGTGGATAAGGATCGGATGTCTAACATAATTGTCCGTGCGCGACCATTTCGATTAGAAACGAATGACATCATACAGCGCTGATTTATTTGTGTAATTGATGTAAATACCTTTATGTAAAAAATGGCTGACAATGCGTCAATCGAGGTGAGCTAACGGTTTTATTGCGCGATAGCAAAGCCATGAATGTCACAAAATCTGCTCGAACGCATGCAGAAGGAAGCCTTAGTAAGTCGCCGAAATCTCTGGTGCGTTAAATCTGATACTGTGCGTCAAGAAGATAACGCCGATTATCGAAAACGGCAGTAGCTAAATAGAAATACCCGCTGGGTCGATGAGCTTCCCAAAAACTAACTCACCCGATGTGTGAGTTTTGCCTCCAGAATAGATATGGAGGCAAACAACCATGAAGTCCAAGCGACATACCCCGGAGCAGGTGATCAGAAAGCTTGCCGAGGGCGACAAGATGTTGAACGAAGGTAAAACTGTTGCT
>JAJYGT010000172.1 GCA_021785005.1 Actinomycetes bacterium | reverse complement strand
AACACATGTTCGATATAATTCAGTTATGGGAAATTCAGAGCTAGCTAACGACTTGACTAACCTTAGAGCGATCACAAGCGTCTCTACCTTGGCTATCAATCAGACAATCCAAATATCCGATGAAATTCGCGATATTTTATCATCTTCTTTTCTCAGACGTGGATCTGTGGGGGTTATTAATGGCAAACTAGGAACTGGAGCTACCTCTGTCCTTTTCTCTATTCTTTCCACTCCAAGTAAAAATGGCAACTGGATTGCCCTCATAGGAGTAAATAACTTAGGTTTTGCAAGTGCCCAAAATCACGGTGTCAGTCTAAAAAGGCTCCTCAGCATAACTTGCGAGTACGAAAAGGCATCCGAAATAGCGTCTCTCGTGCTTGAAGGATTTGACATCGTTGTTGTTTGTGCGAAATTTGACGCTCGAATAGCTAGAAAACTCTCAGAGCGCGCCCGACGATACAAGACCGTACTGATAATTTTAGAGAATAACAAATTGCGTTCTTCCCAATGGCCAATTGCTTCTGATTTCTCATTACAAACCAAGGAATCCAACTGGGAGATCAACGGTGTGGCACCAATTAGCAAACGTACTCTTGTCATTCAAGCAGATGCTAACAAGCGGAACTCTCCTAAGGTGCGATCAGTGGTGGGGTTATGAAACGTCATTTTCAAAGCAACGATCTTTTTGACAATGAGATAGCAAATAACACGCCGAGAGTACTGGTGTTTACGGCCACTAGTTGGCCTTTTATCGCACGAGGAATCCCACCTGACTCCAAATCTGTAATAGTATCCAATAAACAAATTGCTGCTCTTACCCCAGCTGCGCGCAAAGTTGGGGTTTCTCTTGGCGACAAAGTACAAAGTGTCAAAGCCAGGTCATCAGAGCTTGAATTCATTGAGATAGATGTACAGTTTGACCTCCGTGAATTTGAGAAGATTGTGGGGATTATGGAGCAATTTTGTCCGGAAGTAGAAGTTTTTTCTCCGAGTAGCTGTGGGTTCGATATGCGAGGACCAACTAAATACTTTGGAGGAGAAGCCACCCTTTTAAATCAGATCACTACCGCATTAGCCAAAGATGACAATGGCATAGATCCCGTCTCCAAAAAGTGGACAATAAAAAGTCCAAGACGCTACTTTCGCTCATCAGTTTTAGAAACTTTTGATCACTCGCATCAAGAATTAGATCCGTGTAAGGGCGGCTGGTATTTTCTAGGGATCGGAGAAGGTATATTTTCGGCACGACTAGCTTCCCAGTATGGAGTGGCAATAAAGCCTGGAATGACTAAGGAATTCTTGGCAGGGTTTCCAATTGAAATATTTGGAACAAGCCAAGATATTGACACACTAAAAGGATCTGGAGTTGAGCGAGTCTGTGACGTTACCGAGATACCACGCCGTCTTTTGATTGACAGATTCGGTTCGTTTGGCAAGAAAATTTATAACCTGGGAACTGGTATGGATTCTAGTTCAATCACTCAAAGACCTTCAACCGAGTTACCAGCCATCCGGATCGAATTTGATCCTCCAGCATATTTGGCAGAGACAATTGTATTTTCCATGAGATCGCAAGTGGAGCAACTTTTTTGCAACTTAGCAGAGCAAGGATTATACCCACTGAGAATACGTGTTATCTTTGAAACCGAGTCGGCTGAAGTTATATCACGAATCTGGTCAAGCGACATTCCCATATCGACCACATTTTTACTAAACTGGTCACGCTGGCAATTAGAGGCCTGGACCCAACCAAAGGCAGTTGCTCTCAGAGAGTCGCCTAGTTCGGGTGTTATTCTTTGCGACATCACAATTCTTGAGACCAGCACTAGTCCCTCAGTCCAACTTGATCTTTATTCAGTGTCTATATACCCGCAAGAAAAAGTACTGCACTCGATAGAACGAGCAAAAGCCAAACTGAAACAAGGAGAGGTTAGAGTTCCTAAAAAAACTTCAGGCAGATCCTTCAAAGACCAGTTTCAATTGGTTCTATGGCAAACCGGTCTTTTTGATGAAAAGGAAACCGCTGACACACTAGATAGTCCATGGCCAGGTAAATTACCAGAGCCAGCGCCTTCTGTAGTGTTCGATCCTCTTATCCCCATAGACGTTTTAGACCGCAATGGACTTCAAGTGGGCGTCAACGGAATGGGGGAGTTTAGTAAAACACCTGAGTTTGTTGTAGCGAACTCAGTCTTTGACGGACGCAAACAAATAAAGCAAGTTTTAGGACCGTGGCAAACGACACAAAGATGGTGGGACAACACAAGCTATCGACGTCTTGCTAGGGCTCAGGTCGTCTCAGAAGATGGCGTAGCAATGGTCATTTTAATTGAAAACTCCAAGTGGTTTCTAGAAGCTGTCTATGATTGAACAAAAGCTATTCTAATCGAACACATGTTCGATTAGAATAGCAAGCATGATAGAAGAATGGAAGTATGCAGAACTTCATTGTCACTCCAATTTCAGTTTTTTGGACGGTGCATCAAGTCCTGCAGAAATCGTTGAAGAGGCTGTACGCCTAGAACTGCCCATGTGTGCTATTACTGACCACAACGGCTTTTACGGTGTGGTCAACTTTGCTAGCTCTGCGCGCAATGTCGGTATACAAACTATTTTCGGCGCCGAAGTTACCATCGGCTCAAGATCTCCTCGAGACAACACCGAAGATCCGCAAGGCGAACATCTCGTCATTCTTGCGCGTAACCCGAAAGGCTATGCATCACTGTCTACCGTGCTATCTCAAGGTCATATGGCAGATACCCAAAAAGGGATATTTCGTCTTGAGTTAGATGATTTATCGCGTTTTTGCAAATCGGATTGGATAGTACTTTCAGGATGTCGCAAAGGAAGAGTTGCTCGTTCACTCCTAAACCAAGGTCCAAGTTATGCACTAAAAGCTGCACAAGAGTTAATCGAGGTCTTTGGCAGGGATAATTTCATAATTGAATGTTGGGATCATGGAGATCCAATTGATCAAGTGCGCAATGACGAACTAATCAAAATTGCCCTCTTACTTGGAATTAGGGCTGTTGCAACCAATAATGTACACTACGCCAAAGCAAGTGGCGCGAAGCTGCACAATGTGATCTCTGCTATTCGCTCAAATAAAACATTAGACGAAATAGATGGCTGGCTGCCAGCGAACCAAGGTGCTTATTTACGTTCCGCCAAAGAACAATATCGACGATTCCGTCGCTATCCTGAATTGGTTGCTCAAGCCTATGAAGTCGGTCTTGAGTGCCAGTTTGATTTGGCGTTGTTAGCTCCAAAATTACCCGACTCAATCGTGCCTGTTGATGTTACTCAAGATCAATATTTGACAGAACTTACCATGTCTGGAGCAAGAGAAAGATATGGAACCAAAAACAACGAACGTGTTGGTGGGGCGTATGGTCAGATAGAACATGAACTTCGAGTCATCGCCGAGCTTGGATTTGCCGGATACTTTTTAATCGTATGGGATATTGTTCAGTTTTGCAGAAATAAAAATATTTACTGTCAAGGCAGAGGTTCTGCCGCCAATTCGGCTGTTTGTTACGCGTTGGCAATTACAAACGTCGACCCAGTTTCTTTAGGTCTTTTGTTTGAAAGGTTCCTCTCCCCCGAACGTGATGGGCCGCCAGATATTGATGTCGATATTGAAAGCGAACGTAGAGAAGAAGTCATACAGTATGTGTACCAGAAATACGGCCGCGATCGAGCAGCTCAAGTGGCAAACGTTATAACTTATAGATCGCGTTCCTCTCTAAGAGACGTCGGAAGGGTGTTTGGTTATCCGGTAGCAGTATTGAACCAATGGTCAAAACAGGTCGATCGCTATCACAGGCCCTCCAATGCAAATCCAGCAAAAATAAGCGATAGCCAGTCTTTCCTTGAGGCACCTCCCATAGTAAAGACTTATGCACTAGAGCTCGAGCATTCTCCACGTCATCTAGGAATTCATACGGGCGGTATGGTAATTTGTGACAGACCCATCGTGGAAGTGTGTCCCATTGAGTGGGCTCGAAGAGAAAATAGAAGTGTTCTTCAATGGGATAAAGATGACTGTGCCATAGTGGGCTTGGTAAAGTTCGATCTTCTTGGACTTGGAATGTTAGAAGCCCTTCATCGTATGGTCGATATGGTCTCAAACGTTTACAAAGTTGAAGTAGATATAGCCCAAATCGACCAAGATCCCTTGGTCTATGAGATGCTTTGCGCAGCTGATACTGTTGGGATTTTCCAAGTGGAAAGTCGCGCTCAGATGGCGACGCTACCCAGGTTGAAACCAACAAGATTTTACGATTTAGTTGTTGAGGTCGCCTTGATTAGACCCGGCCCCATTCAAGGAGGATCAGTTCACCCTTATATCCGTAGAAGAAACGGCCTTGAACCAGTTAGCTACCTTCACCCATTGCTTGAACGTTCACTAAAAAAGACTCTAGGTGTTCCGCTATTTCAAGAACAGCTAATGCAAATGGCAATGGATGTAGCTGATTTTTCACCATCAGAAGCAGACCAACTTCGTCAAGCTATGGGTTCTAAGCGCTCAAGCGAAAGGATGGAACGTCTCCGAGAAAGGCTCTTTCTGGGCATGGAGAACAAGGGCATACCTTATGAAATTGCACAGGAAATATTTTCCAAGCTCAAAGCCTTCGCCAACTTTGGATTTCCCGAGAGTCATTCAGCGTCATTCGCTTATCTCGTATACGCCTCTGCGTGGTTCAAGTTTCACTACCCAGCTGCGTTTTATGCATCAATCATCAACTCTCAACCAATGGGATTCTGGTCTAGAGAAACCCTAATTGAAGATGCAAAACGACATGGCGTAGTCGTGCTTGGCCCAAATGTAAATTATTCGCATGCCAAATGCAGTCTCGAACCTTGTCTAAAAAATGAACCTGGCCACACTTCTAATTACTCTTTATACCTAGAAACAATGATCAAAAAAGCGTCGTTGGGTCCCGCATTGAGGATCGGTCTTAGTGAGATTAGAGGGATTGGATCAGGCGTTGCCAAAAACATTCAATCTCAAGCCCCGTTTTCATGTGTTGCAGATCTTTCCGAGAGAGCAAGATTAGAGCGTACACAACTCGAATCACTCTCAAAGGCCGGCGCGCTGTTGGGGCTTACTGCTGATGAAAAAGGTCCGGCACTTTCAAGAAGACAGGCAGTTTGGGTCAGTGAACCCTTTAGTAGTAAAAGGGTTCCCAACCTGCCTGGAATGACCTTGGGTGATGAGCCACCCAAGACAGCAACATTGACAGCCAAGGAGCAAACCTACCTAGACATTCATTATTTCGGGATGACCCCAGGAAAGCATCCAATAGCATTTTTACGAGATGACCTTACGTATCGTGGCATCATATCTGCCACAGAGTTACCTGATTACCTAACAGGAAAGATCGTGAGTGTGGCTGGAGTAGTCACCCATCGCCAAAGACCCGCTACGGCAAAGGGCACAACATTTGTCAGCTTGGAAGACGAAACTGGCTTGATGAATATCATAGTTACCACCGACATTTGGTCAAAGTATCGTAAAATAGTTCGTTTTTCTGATGCTCTTATTATTACCGGAAAACTAGAGAGCAACTCGGGCGTGGTAAACGTGATTGCAAAACACATTGAGAATCTTGAAATAGGAACTGGATCCATGTCAAGAGATTTCCACTGAACAGCAGGAAAAATAGCTACATCAATCCGCTACAGCGACATCAAGTTTCGGAGCTCGAAGCACTAACACACTTAGTGCGCCAAGTACAATCGCAGTGCCGACAACTTGCAAAAGCGTAACCGATTGATTCAACATTACCTTTGCAAAAATCATCGTGGCAACCGGCGTAGCCAACGTCAACAAAGATGCAATTGAAAGCGAGATCTTATTATGTGCCCAATTCATAAAAAAGTGACCTCCACCGGGAATGACAGTAAGGACAAGAATCAAAAACATATCCGATAAACTAACCGCACTAGTTCCATTTGTTAAAAGTGCAATTGGAGTGACAACTATGGCAGCCGACAACTGCATGGATGCTTGGTACTCAAACGTACCCAGGGACTCACGCGCCTTTTTAGAAAATACGAAGTATGTACAATACGCTATTAGAGCGCCAACTGCCAACAAGTCGCCAAATAATGAATCATGCCCTGATTTCGGCGCACCCAGTACCACAACAACTGTTCCAACTAGCGCAACAAAACTCGCCAAAATCGAAGATCTAGTAACCCGCTCACCAAAAAGTTTTCCAACCACCATCAACAAAAGTGCAGGTTGAAGTGCTCCGATGATTGTGGCAGTAGTTGGGGAAGTGTATTTCACAGCCGTAAAAAACAATGTGCTATTGAGACCGAAGGAGATTCCTCCACCCAAACCCACATAAAATGCCCGTAAAGATAGTTTTCGTCCTGTTACATACAAAAGAACTATGGCAAGACCCGCACCCAACCACAGTCGCAAGGCCGCGACCTCAGAACCAGCTAAGGGAATGTCTCTTACTAACACGTTGCCATATCCCCACACCGTGACCGCATAGGCCGCAGCGGCAATGCCAAGTCGTGAGTTAGACTCATGTTTAATTTTGGAGACCACGAAAATCCTTAGTACTATCTCAGTAACGCCATCTACTAACGCACACAGCCCAATTGAAACGCGCAAGTTGCCACGCAAAGCAAGCTTCCGCGTAGAGAATCTCGAAATTTAGCGCCCATACCAAGGCGTAAGGCGCTTTACTGGGACCAGGAAAAGAAACCTCTAATAGTTGCAGAGATCCACAACTATTAAACTAACTCTACCCGAGATTCTTCGATGCTCGACAATAACAAGCTCTGGCAACGCTCAAGCATTATGACAATAACCCTAGCAACGCACCATATGTGACCGAAAACTAAACGCCGTCCGATCACAAATTACCAAATCTAACAATATGTTGTTGCGTCGGACATTTAGTCGAACTACCTCCAGTTATCTTCATTGCAGAGATACGGAAAATTCACCCGACTAAAATCACTCGCAACGCACCATTGAACGAGGATCCACTAATTTTGCCGTACAAAAACAATTCTTTTGATACCCAAGTCAAACATCGCCACCTTCAAAAAACAAAAAAGATTTCTTACCAGAGATCGCTTAAAAAAACAAACTTGCGTCAATCAACACTCTTGCCACTATCGTTCGCGCTCGCATCTTGCGGAGCAAGTACAACGGGAATTTCTCACGCTAGTCAAGGGTCGACTATTGCCACGGTCGCGAACACAGCTTCGGCACCAGGAATTTCGCCCACCACGATTTTGGTGGGCTCTCATCAACCGTTAACCGGCACTTCCGCACCTGGCTACTCCGAAATAGCTCCAGCCGCAAAGGCATTTTTTGACTATTTAAACACCCATGGCGGCGTGTATGGAAGGAGCATAATTTTCAAATATCTTGATGATGCATCAAGCCCAAGTAAAACACTGCAAGTGGTGCAAAAATTAGTGACGCAAGACAACGTGTTTGCAATTTTGGGAGGTTTTGGAAATACCACACACAGCACCGTGGTTCAATACCTGAATCAGAACAAAGTTCCCGATATCTTCGTCGGCTCCGGTTGTGACTGTTGGAACAATTCGACAAACCTTCCATATACGTTTGGATTCGCACCCGATTACATTATAGAAGGCAAGGTAATTGGAACTTTTCTACAGGCAAACTTTGCTAATAAGAAAGTTGGGGTTCTATATCAATCCGGACCCTTGGGTACCCAAGGGCTCCAAGGTCTCAAGCAAGTACTACCATCCTCGAGCTTAGTCTCGGAGGTGCCCTACACTACCATTGCATCATCTTCCGGACTTACTGCCCAAATTACGTCGCTACAGAGTGCAGGTGCACAATCCGTCGTCTTATTCACAAGCCCCCAAGCGACCGCGGCGGCCGAGGTTGCCATGCATAATCTTGGATATTCTCCAACTGTAATTAGTTCGTCTCAAGGCTCTGATCCGCTCGTGGTTTCGTCCCTGATGACATCATCAGCGACATCACCAGGGACATCATCAGGGACATCACCAGGGACATCATCAGGGACGACAAGTCCCTTGGCGGGTCTGTATATAGAAAATTATCTGCCACTCGCCTCTGATATCACAGATCCATGGATAGAACTTTATAAAACAATCCACGATCGATACGACGCGTCTAACCCGTTTGATCAATTCACAGTCTTAGGAATGTCGCTTGCTTATTATTTCTCTCAGGCACTACAAGATGCTGGACAAAACCCAACTCGCACTTCTCTTGTTTCAACGATAGACACATTCGGCTCCCAACTTACTGGGCCAGGAATCGTTCCCCTTGGATATTCGCAAACACAACACCTCGGATTCATGGGCGAACAGATTGCGCAAATCAATAGCGATGGCCTGGCTTACCAAGCAAGTCCTATTTACACCAGCACATTGAATGGTCCAGTTAGAACACAAGCTTCAACTGAAGCTGGCGTCCCACCAAATCTAAATTAACCGCAACCAGTCCATTAATATCCTGAAATTCAACAACAGAAAATTTCCATGCATACAATTTCGAGATGTCATCAACACGACACTCCAAAGAACAACTTTTTAGGCTAGGGAACGAAACTACACCTGAATAACCCAAATAAAGAGTAGTGAAAACCGTAACATGTTTTTCCACAAACGACCGAGTCGTCTAAAAACGGCAGCCACTTTCTGCTGCTCGGAGCCGGGGTCGCCGCCAAGCATGGAATAGGTCGCCAAGACATCGACCTCATGGCCCAGGCGTATGAGACGCTCAGCGTGAAGCCGCACTAAGACTTGCATCCCAGAAGACGGCCACAGGCCACCCCGCCAGAGTGAGCGGGCAGCCAGATATCACTATGCAACGACACGAAGATGATATTAGCCACAGGGCAGGTAGCAGAACTTTTGTTTGTCCAGTCATCCTCAAAAGTGGATACAGTGCAAAAAGACCGTGCGGAAAAAGCATCCGTTCAAAACAGTGATACCAATGGCACAAATGGTAGGCACTAGGAGTGTGACGGCACAATCCTGGTCGAGATTTGCTAAGTCAGCTATTGGGTGTGGCCTCTCGGCCTCCGCAAATTTCGGGAGAACGAGCGCGGGGATCTAACGACATTGTCATCAAATCCCCGCGTATTCTCAACTTGGTTGAAAGAGCTTAAATAATTTTCCTAGATGACGAAAGATGGATCAATCGTAGTCAACGGAATTGCCTGCACCCAATCATAGGAGTTATCCAGATACATAGTTCCACCAACAATTACCGGGTTTACGATTCCATAACGTCCGCCAGGCGTATAACTTGATATCTCCGCACCGGTGGTTGGATTGATCGCATATATTGTAGGTCCAGCCGCTGACCAAAGTACACCGTGATATAGTACTGGGCCACCACGTCCAGCGCCTGCTGGTCCTGCATTTTGGTAATTAAAGGTCCACATTATTGTGCCGGTCATCTCGTTTATTGCGAAGAGCTGCGACGTAATCGGGTTGCCTACGTAAATTACACCGTTAGCAACCGTTATGATTCCAGACTTATATGCAGGTGGAACCGGGCCAGATCCTAGTGTCGTTGACCACAACATGTTTCCAGTTGCCGCATCCATCGCATATACCGCCAAGTTGGCTGTCCCTGCTGCTTGGTTGAAATCAACCACGGAATCCTGGAAAATGATGCCATTGGTTTGATCTACCGCTGGCGAGTTGTCACCCATGCCTGTGTTGAAGATGCTGAGATTCGTTGGCTGTTGCCAGTCCACGCTTCCCGTCGTCGCATCCACAGCAACAACGTTACTGTTATTCGAGGTTCCCACGATAACTTCGGTCTTTCCGGTTGCCGGATTAGTCCAAGTATTTGGTGACGACATGCTGTCAAAACCGCCAAGAGGGGTTTCGAACTGCACTGCGCCGGTCGTACCGTTGAATGACCATAAATGACCGCCTCCAGTTGGTACGTAAATGGAACTTCCAACTGCTACTGGTGATGCCATTGCTTCACCGTGGAAATCCTGTCGCCATACCAAACGACCAGTATTTTGGTTGAACGCATATACAGCCGAGTAAAGCAAACCGCGTGTCAACGAAAAATTGCCGTTGTTCTGAAAGAATTTAAGCAACTGTGCGAAAGAAAATCCCGTATCACCCGCTGTTACATATACCATGCCGTTTGCCACGATGGGGTTACCCATTAACGAGTTCACCAACGCGCTAGTGGACCATAATTGTTTGCCAGTCTGGGCATCCAATGCATACAGGTGGTAATCACTTGACTCAGCGTAAATTACCCCATTCACCGCGGTAACGCCCACGGAGTTTCCAAGAGTTTGAGTCATCTTTACAGGAGCGCCACGCAAGCCCAACTGCTGAATATCGGCGAAAGATTGGTTGAATGGCACCGCTGCGGATTCAGCAAAATTCCACGAAACGCCACTTGTTAGCCAAGAGGGCGATCCAGCTGGAGCATCGTAGGCCGAATTATGGCTCTGTCCACCTGCATATGCAGTCCAACTCGATGGAAATGCGGCTTGATTTGCTGGGGATGGAGTCGGTGGCGCCACAATATTTTGCACTTGCGACAAAAGGTCTGAGGTGTTATTAGAGGTTACCTCGGTGATTTGATAACCCTGAGATTGCAAACTCTTGATCAAGCCCGCACCAAATGAGTTCGGCTCACCTACTAGGTACAACGAAGGAAGGCCAGCCGTAGGTTGATAGGGCTGAACCTCATAGGTTGGGTTTGGATTAACCATAGGTATCGTCATCGCTTGCAGCGCGGTGGCAGTAGCGGGACCAAGATTATCAGGATTTTGTGTCAAAAGTACTGGAGCACTAAAGCGCGAAGCCAACGCCTGACCCGCAACCATGTTTGTGGTATTTAATTGGGGATGATCGCTCAACCCAGCCTGGGCGCCTGGCACTAGCACCACTATGGGCGATCCACTTGGATATAATCGTTCGGCCACTTGAGCGGCGAATGACGGCGATGGAGCTGACATAGCATCCACGTTCGCTGATGTAGATGCCGAAGCACCGAGTTCCGCTATGGATCCGCCAACACCTACAAGAGCAGTAACCGTCATCATAAGTCGGGTACGTATTTTCAATGCAATTCCTCCTCGAAATCCCCCCTGAGATTCCGAAGAGACTTTAGCCCGTGATCCTTCTTGGATTCTGCTGTAACATCTTCTTATTTATTACTAAGAAGGCTCCACGCTGGTCGTAATGCCCAAAATCACTTGTCTAATCGACCGGCAGTGCTGCCTTAGGTTCTTCGCGTCTCGAGATTAAATTTTGGTTGAAAGCCCACTCTACGACTTCTTGACGGGTATGGACACCCGCTTTACGCATGATGCTTGCCGAGTGAGCACGCACGGTTCCCTCACTTACAATCAACTTCTTTGCTATTTTGCTATACGAAAGCCCAGTGGCCAAATAACTAAGCATCTCAGTCTCTCGCGCAGTCAACAAACATTGGGACTTTTGTCTATTTGTGAGCATCTGCGCAAGTCGACTTCCGAGTTGACGCCCCTTTTCGGGGTTCGCGCTTTGGCAAATCTCTTCGATCATCTGACGTATCCCATCAGTAGTCAATTCGGATTCTAAACCACGATCTGCGAATGTTGTCTGCAACATTTCTGTAAGCGACTCCTTCATGAGCGTGCGCTGACGGCTTATGTCGTCCTTTGCCCGACGAAGATGAGAGTAAACTATACCGTAAATGACACTCGCCAAAGTAGCGATAACAAGCTCCATCATCCATGCCGGGTGTGCAAAACGATGGAAAGTCATACGCGCTGTACCCATGTGCAAGAGACCAAGGACAAATTCAACCGCGAATCCTAGTATGAAATAACGCCAACCAAACACAGTGAGTATTTCAGTGGCCACTACTGGCGCAAATGCGAGCGCCGGAATGGTTTGGCTGTGAAAATTACCAACGAAAAAAAGCATTGCATATACGGCATCGCGCGAAAGTGCAAATCTCAGATCAGTTGACCCATTAACTTTTCTCATGGCACGCCAAAGCTGTAAAGCAGTGTCAGCGCCCGAAACCATAAGTACGTCTTGAACAACTGGTTGATCCGGCGACGAAATTAACAACCCAGCACATATAAGCGGTATCAGCGCCCGAATCCATAGCAATAACTGCTTTGAGTCTTCCATAGCCCCCGAAGTCTCCTTTAAATCAAGCAATAGACCGAAAAGATTACCATTATTGTTTCTAATAGATTACCAAAGGTCCGCAAAATCTTACGTGCAGCATTTTAGGTTTCCGATTCACACCGAGGTAAAAACAAAACCTAATTATCGACCTGAAATATTCGAAATCAAAGGTTAAAGTTAAACCAAAATGTATCAGCCAAACACCAACGCGAATTGTATTACCTGAAATCCAAGATTTCGAAAGCTGTGCGACAGACAAAAAGCGACCTCTAAAGTTATATCACACAACCTGACAACAAATCGCGACAAACCAATCAAACCGTCTTACGTGGACGGGTCCTAGCTTTATCAAGTGGCAAATTCGAATATATTAATCAAACTCAATTCTTAAGAGCACAGGATAAATTAGCGTTTCAAGCGCCTGACGACAACGGCCATACCTGGAAATTAATGGGTAGCCCTTGCAGTATCCTCAAAGAATTCAGGGTCCGCCTTTTGTACAAGGCCAAGTGGCTGCGCCATAGTAACCTTATTTCTACCTGAACGCTTTGAATCATACATGCAAATGTCAACGTCGTTCAAGATGTCTTCTGATCGGCGACCTTCGATTCCAAAACATGACAAGCCGCCCAAACTCACGGTAACACGTATTTCCGCGTCGCCGACATTTACGATGGTAAGCTCCACGGTGCGCCTTATTCGTTCTGCAACCGAATGTACATCTGCGTCACCAGCGCCGGGGAGCAGAATCAGAAACTCCTCACCACCGGTCCGAATCAAAATATCACCGTCACGAAGCATACTTCGTGCCACTTTTGTAACGGCACATAGAACTTGATCTCCCGCTAAATGGCCATAAGTGTCATTCACCTTTTTAAAGTGGTCAATATCAAAAGAGACGAAACCTAGCGGAGAACCAGTACGTATCGACCTGGAAACCTCTTCGTTTAAGCGCGCTATCCCAAAGCGTCTGTTATATGCATCGGTCAAAGGATCAACTGCGGCTAAAAGTTGGAATCGCTCGTGTGTCAAGGCGTTATTGAGTGCCACTGCGGTAGGACTTTGAAACCCCGCCAAAAGAGATTTTGTCTCTGTCGGCACCGGCTTGGCAAACGCCAGCACTATGATTCCTAACGGAGTTCCTCCAAGCCAAGTTGGTACTGCAATTACCTCTCGAGGTCGAAATGTGGTGACTATTGCGTCAATGAATAGATCTTCGGGAATATCAATTGACTTGATCTCCCGAGAAGCGAGCGCAGGTTCTAGAGTTTTAGAAACCTGTTGTAGATCCAACTGTAAACCCTTGGTTGAGCCGAATTCCAACTTTCCATCGCGCACTACCAAAAGCATTCCAGCACTTGCATTGGAGAACTCAATGTAATTAGTCAAACACGATCGCGCGAGTTCTTCAAAAACTAAGTGTTCTGCGAGTGAGTTGGTCACCGTATTAGTAGCAAACTCGACATAATGTGAGTTAGCAAGCGTATGTAGCAAGAGATTAAACGATCGCGCAGCATCGCCAATTTCGTCTGCGGAATCTTCAGATAATTTACATGTCTCTGGCGAACATAAGCTTTGATCGCCATTTGCGGTCGCAATTTGAAGGGCGTTGGCAACATATCGCATGCTTGACGAAAGACTTCTCAACTTTTTACCTACTACACCCCTTGCGAGTAAAAAGTTGACAATTCCAACTATAACGCCGGCCGCGATGGTAAAAACGAAAACTTTTGGACGCAAAGCAAACGTCTCTTTTGCGCCTAACACAATTAGTGAGTATGGAAACACCAAGCCGATGACTAGGCCAAAGCTTGCCATCCAAATTCCAAGATCTAAAAAGACGCGCGAAGTCAACCTTGGTAAACCTAGGGCTTTCTGCTTGGCATCAAAATCAATCGAAGAACTAACTGCACCATTACTCATATTCGCATTCTTCGACAATCTTACGTTAGGACTTTAAATTCACCTTCATGACTTCCATGCAGGCGATACCTTAGATGACCTTTAAAAGACATCGATTATTACCCATTGTTTTTCTCGCCAAACAGCCGTGGCTCGCACAATGACACAACAAAAGTTTCAGGTACAGCTCAGCCAAAAGCTACAAGAACGAAAATAAGCCGCATGACTAGCGTGCAGGGCTTTAGATTGCGTCTAAACCGCAGGATTCGAATCAAACTTCTGGTTGAAATAAAAACCCCACATATTGCGGTAATTTATGTTGGAAACGATAAGTTGCTCGTGTGTTCCAACGTCTACAACTCGCCCGTGATCAAAAATAATAACTCTATCGGCGAGCGCGACTGTCTCAAGTCGGTGGGCAATCAGCACACAGGTTCGTCCCTTAGTAACAATCTTTAAAGCGTCGGTAACCCGTCGTTCTGTCGCCAGGTCTAGGTTCGCTGTTGCCTCATCTAAAAGAAGTATCTTCGGACGAGCTAAGTAAGCTCTTGCCAATGCAATAAGTTGTCGCTGTCCCAAGGAAAGCCTGCGCCCGCGTTCAGTTACTGCGTAGTTATAGGTTCCAGGCAATGTGGAGATAAACTCGTCAACCCCTACCGCAATGGCAGCACCTTTGATCTCTTCAAATGTAGCATCTGGACGCGCAAAGGAAATAT
>JAJYGT010000116.1 GCA_021785005.1 Actinomycetes bacterium | reverse complement strand
ATCTCACTTGTGATCGGCGATAACTTTCGTAGTCGCCAACATGATAAAGGGTTCCGCAAAACCAATCATTCTGTAATCCAAAAGCAACGCGACGAGTTTCCACGAGCCCTTAAACGCGATTTAAAGTTGTTCACATATGGTTGATTCGATCCGTAGCATCGGCAATTCTCTTTGAGGTACAATTTGGGCATCGAATCAGAGTGGTTTGGAACTTCTCCAGGCGAGTCGAGAACAGATAAATTCACGATATTTTAGTATCAAACTATCCCACGAATAGAATGCCCTGCCGAATTTGTGACCGTTCTCTCCAAGACGCTTCCTTAGATCAATATCGCCCAAGAACTTCTCGAGGCTCAACTCAAAAGTCTCGTAGTTTGAAAAATAAAGACCCCCACCACTGCGTATCACTTGCTCGGTTGTTGCAGCACAGGCTTTGTTGACCAAGACTGGCTTTTTTTTGTCCCACGCCTCTAGTAACACTATTGAGAACGACTCATAGAGTGAGGGCGAAACAAGGACCAACATCGCGGATAAAAGAGAATCTTTTTCTGCGTCACTAACAGGTCCAACTAAAATAACATCCGGGTGACTTGGAGGCAAATCCGAGATTGGTCCAGCTATTACCAACTTGAGATCTATATTATTGCGTACCTTAAATTCTTTGAAGAGTTGCACTAAAAGAGTCGTACCTTTTGCTACATCCACGCGGCCCAAACAAAGTAGAAACGGTTTGCTACCCAAACCAAGTCGCGTCAAAATATCGCTACTTGAAATCGCATAAGAGTCAATTCCCATGCCAAGTAAAAGGCTTGGCTTATCTGATACTTTGAACCTCGTCTCCACAACATCACGTTCTGCTGCTGTTTGATAGACCAATGCATCCACGCTCGAAAACACTTCATCGTAAATTGGCAAATCTAAGGCACTTTCCTCATGCGCGGCGGGATGCAGTATCGTAAAAGCTTGACAACTCAATACCCCCTCGGTCGTGGAGTGATACAAGTAAGGGTAAAAAACAACTGCATCAGCATTCGACCGTGCGATCGCATCTATTAGGGATCCTGAGACGGGACCTTGAAGTTCCACGAAATGTTTCGCCTCATCTAGAGTACGGGAACGAGCAGATGACAGCATTTTTGCGGTGGCCGCTTCAAAATTTGAAATACGTCCCGAATCAACACGAAATCGCCTTATGGTAACATTGTCCTCAATCTCGTTACCCGAGGGAAAATAATTTTCCCAGGTATTCATGTCAACTGCGGTCGTTGTTAGAATCTCGACCGTTGTGTCGTCACAAGAAGCAAGTCGTGTAGCTAGCATTCGTACCGCGCTCTCTGCGCCCCCACGCACTTGTGCACCATATCTTGGAACTACAAATGCAATTTTTAACTGTGGTCGAGTCATTCGAACAGCATCACTTAGGAATGTTGTCCAGTAGCTTGAAATCTAGCACCGAATTCGTCGTAATTTCTTACCAGGGAACTGGGCTGATCAAAATCCAAAGACCAATCCCGATTAGTTAATTTGAGAAGTCTCGCCACAACTTCGTCAAAACGTGCAATCGTAGACCTAGGACTTAATTGGTTAGTTCTAGCAGCCGCTAGCTCAGCTAAGTTATTTCTCAATTCTGAAGAGTTCATTATGCGATTTGCCCAGCTTGCAATAGTTATCGGATCACGATCATCCAAGTGAATTCCACCGATTCCAAGTGTTTCAGGGACTGCACCCGCATCATAAGCAATAACGCTAAGCCCATGGAACAAGGCTTCCACGATCGGCATGCAGAACCCCTCGTGTTCTGAAGTTGAGATAAAAATGTCTGACATGGTATAAAATGCAGCAAGTTCCGCCGGGCTTACGCCCATAACAAAATTCACCCGATCTAGCAAATCCAAAGATTTGGTCAGTTCATATAGCGCTTTGGTATATCCATAGTATGTAGGACGCCCTACGAGATGCAAGACTGCGGTATCGCCGTAGATCTCTCGGTGTGCTGCAAGAGCCATTATCAAGTGCTCCTGGGCCTTATTTGGCACCAATCTACCTACAAAAAGCCAATTGGAAAATCCTTTATCGGACAAGTCATACAACATCTTGCTGGCTTGGGCGTCACCTGCACCCATAAAGTCACTCGGGTCCAAAATAATTGGCGACTGTTCAACCACTGAAAATCCAGCATTTATCATATCTTTTAAGTTGAACATGGAAGGAGCAATGCCCATTACCGCTTGATCCGCAAGAAGTCGCAGTTCAGCCATGCCACGTTCCTGGAATGCAGCTGCTACCGCGTTATAGGGGCGAAAGTAATTTGGTGGCGTAAGATTTTGATAATTTACCACCACGTCTTGACGCAACGTCCGTAGATAGCTGGGTATCGCCGACGACGTTGCAAGGTGATACATCAAAATATCATCTTTATTTGCGTAGCCTGGGTAGGAATCAAAAGTTGGAAGGCCTAAGTCCGCTTTATCTTCTTGTACGAAAATCAGTGACTCCGCTCCGAGTTCCACCAGTCGGTGCTGCATTGCCCGTGCAGCATTACCTGAACCATCACCAGGTAATAAAGTCGGTATGAAGTGGTGAATTGCGCCCATGCTAGCTTTTCCCGAAGTTTCTATCAAGTTCAAGACCAGCATCAAAAAATAGTGGGGCAAGTCCTATGCCCGGAATCGGCACAACGTTCGCGAGTGCCGCCAGATTCGCCGATATCGCATCCTTTAGATTCCATTTGTGAGCTACGCTGATGCCGTTTTTAATCAGTTTGTTGCGCAGCACGTTATCGCTAAGAACCATACTCCACGCAGTGGCCATATTGATCGGATCATTGTCAACCAGTAATATGGCGCCGTTACCGACCGTATCTGGAATTGCCGAACTTGCGACAGCTACAATTGGAGTTAGTGTTCTCATAGCTTCTACAAAAGGAAAACCAAATCCTTCATGCTTAGACGCCGAGACATACGCATGTGCGGAGGCAAACTCAATTGACAATTCCTGGTCTGACACTCCGTGAGAAAAATGCACCCATGAATCGAGCCCCAAGGCAACGACAAGATCATGGAGGTAATCTACGTATCCTTGAACAACAGTCTGGCCGATTAAATGAAGGTGTGCTTTCTTATCGAAGGCGCCATTGTAAATTGCAAGGGCGCGAATGAGATCCTCATGCCCCTTATTAGGAGCCAGCCTGCCAACAAAAAGCAACTTGAACTCACCAACGTCATAGGCTCTTTTAGAATCAACGAGATCCAAACTTCTAATGAGCGGCGGAGAAATCGCGACCTTGGGAAAAGTCGCAGACACCAATTCTCTGGCATTAAATTCTGACACTGCCAAACCTAAAGCAGCTTTCTTGCTCAGTACCTCAAGTTGGCGCTGTCCCCAAGCCATTGAAGACGAGATGCCCGGGTCCCAACGAACAAATTCAGACCTGGGTGTGATGTTATGATATTGTATTATCAACGGTTCAACTCGATCGATGAGGTGCCTAACCATGTTCGAGCCAGTGGCAAGCTGATATAACATATAGCGTGATCGCGAAGGCTTTTTTAGTCGAAAGCGTTTGAACGGTATTGCTTCACCACGCATTTCCTTTTTAATTTCGTCCGCATACAAATTTGTAGATAGCCCGACATTTTCGAGTGCTGCTTTTAACTCCAATACGTGTGTCGCCATGGCATCGTAAGGAGCCAGGGAAGGCATAAAAATGCAGAGCTCTATTGGATCTTGGTGGCGCAATATTTCCATTAGTAAGAAATCACAAACTACCTAGCTTCGTCTAGATTGACGTTCGCTTCGTCAAACGAAGAATATGTGAGTCCACCAGAACTTGCTTTGGTATTGCTAGCCACAACCAAATAGTCATCAGATGTCTCGCTTGAAATACTTCGGACATGGGAAAACTCTAACCGCTTTAAAAGTTCAATCCAGGTATCAGGTGAAAACGGACGACCAAGCGACAAATCGTATTCCATATGGTTAGAAGCGTCTGCATAACGGGTTATTCCAGAACAAGCTAATACCAATGTGGAACCCTGTCCCATCACTCTTTTAGCCTCATGCAACAGCTTCACTCGCTCGGCGATAGTCCCACGATCAACTATGCCTGCGACGATAAGCCCAGATAATACTGAATCTTCCAATTTGTGCAAGTGAAACAGTGTGGTGGAATCACGCACGTCAAAACGTCGAGTTTCTAAAGAATCCAACAGTGCTGCGCGTTCGTCTATACCGTACACGTCGACACCTTTTCGTCTGAGTTCTTCAAGCATCTCGCCGGTTCCACATTCGGCAACCAGAATCCGTCCTGATGAATCCCCAACAAGCTCACCAATTGACTCTGCAAAAACAGCAAGCACTTCGATCGAGGCAGTTTTGTCTAGGAGTTCCAAGTGACGAAAATCAGTTGCCTCCAACTTTTCCTCTAAGGTCACTATTCGTTGATCAATGATAGTAATTAGCCTCATAAGGTTAGAAGTAAAATTATTAAATTGTTGGGCAACGTAATTCAGATACCAGGCGATCATCAAACGTAAAATTCGCTTAACCAGCGATACTCCCGGTTTTTTGGAAGCAGTTGGCACGTCGATATCAATATAAGCAACCCTGTCCGCAATCCAAAATGCTTCTTTGAAATCCTTTGCTGCCGACGCCGCACCAAGCGGCAAAAGGGAGTTATAGTAGGAATTAACCCTGGCAATCAATGATGGTGGGTACTTTCCTTGTGACCGCAACTCTTTTACTTCGTGCTCAATCGAACTTTGAATCTCTAGCACAAATGCCGCCGCCGCAGAATCCACGGCGTCTGGCGATGCCAATGTTGCATCGCTTTGACCCAAGTACTCCAGAACGCGCTCGCTGGAGGTGTCTAGATCTACCTTTCCCTTGGTAGTTGAAGAATTATTTGACTCAGTCTTTTTCAAACCTGGTAGCTCCCAAAACTCCGTGATACGCAGTTCTATCGTAGTTCACTTATATTGCAATTCGCATTTACTGCACTTACTTTAGTTAGTGCAGTCTTTAGTTAGGGCAGTGCGAATAAGGCTCTCCTGGCGCTTAGAACGATGGACTTGCCTTGTGGCATGCGGCCTGTAATAGGGCAAGCATACATCGCTCGAAATTATAGCGCTAATACCATCGTAGTTCACGAGGAATCGCGAATACGATTTGTATCCAACTGAAAAATATTCACTAGATCGGTTAATGATACTATGAGAGTTGGAGCAATCCAGTTGGAACAGCGCGCGCACGCGTACCTGGAAAATCAAAAAGTCACTTTCGAATTGTGCGTAGAAGCTCTTCAAAGCGGGTGCGAACTTTTAGTTATCCCCGAACTTTTTTCCAGTGGCTACTTGTTTCCAAGCTTCTTAGACGCTTTACAGTTTGCCGAGACATCAACTGGACCCACCTTTTATAGAATCTTTGAACTGGCAAAGAACTACCTGGCGACAATTGTATATGGCTATGTCGAATATGACCAAAAAACAAAACGTTTACACAATTCGGCAGCAGTGGTGAATCAAAACGGCCTGGTCACCAACTATCGCAAACTAATGACTTATGTCTCTGATACCATTTGGGCTACCGACGGTGACCAAATGCCGCCTATATTTCAAGTGAACGGCGTAGATGCCACCGTCATGATATGCGCGGACGCCGAATTTCCCGAACTTAGCGCACAGCGCAATAATTTCGATCCAAGTATTATTTGCTTACCAACTGCATGGGTCGATGAGAATTGCCCATCAATGACATGGTGGGCAAGAGTTCGAGAGTCCTCTAGTTTTATGATAGCAGCTGATTTAGCCGGTGTTGAACACGGAGTCCAATTCAGTGGAGGAACCTCGATATTGTCGCCGTCCGGAGATGTTCTTGCAAAAATAGATACCGGTAGCGGTTGGATATCTGCCGAACTGGAATTTGAAACACGTCAATCCCCAAAATACGAAACACTTTCTGCATCGCTGTTTTTGTCAACCTCGACATTTTCTTCCCAAGACCTATCAATAAGAGTCCCCACGTCAATACCAGGCCCGAGAAATGGGACTTTGCACATAGCAGCCCTAGGCGGATCAAATCGCCAAAGCCTAGAAGAGATGTGTGAAGTGCTGGCCAACTCATCTTTTTTCAACCAAGATATATCTCTTGGATCTGACACCCTAATCGTGACCATTCCCAGTCATTTAGAATCGGATCCCTCGAACGATGCCGCGGTAGATCAACTCTTGGCCCAAACCGTACAGCGATGCCTAAAACAAACCAGCTACACAGATATAATAATTAATGTTATTACGCAGACTTTGGACGGGCAAAAAACCTACAGAAGCGCTACCCGCGACCAACTGCATAAGAGTTCCCTCCCCGACAAGCTACCTGTTCTTCAAACTGCGGCAGGATTTCCTTACTCACTGCTCAGTTGCGCTGACCTTTCCTCCTGGTCGACTTGTCGAGACAGCTCTATTAATGGATCGTTGCTTCTTTGTATAAGCATGAGCGCTTGCGTCGATTGGCCGGTTGTCAAAAAACAATCAAGTGACATCGGTCTTCCCCCGTTTCCAGACCACGACCTGGCAAACACCTTCAACATTGCTCGGGTACGTGCGGGGGAAAACAACGTCGCAATATGTGTGGCGTCAAGCGACAGCAGCGCTACCTCCATCCCCTCGGGAGTCTACGGCCCAGACTTCTTTCGATATCCTTACGCAGAATCACTTATGACGCCAGATCAAACAGGGATTCACATGACCTGTCTAACCGTCGATAACTCGCCGTTGCTAGCGACTAATTCTGAGACAAAGAATTTTTCGTTTGTGGCATATGAAAAACCATATCTAAGACGGCGAAAACCATGGATATATGCCTCGGTGCAAGAATAAACAATTTTAGAAATACAAAGCTAACTGCCTATTCGGGTAAAAACAATGCAATTTAAATTGTGTTGACCCCAACACCAAGTCAATCACTATGCCTAAGTCTATAACTGCATATTCAATACAGCATTTTTTGGCACTTCGTCAAGCCAGGACGTTGCCAGTGCGCACAATATTTATGAACCGGCTGTAGTTTGTGTAATGTGTGAAGCAATAGGGAGACAATTATCTCACCATGCAAGACTTGAACCGACATAGCGAGAATTAGGCATAAAACACCTTGATACAAGATCATAATTACGCCCCGATTGCGGTCACTGTCGACCTCGCTATATTCACGGTACGTTCTGGGCTCCTACAAATACTACTTATTGAACGAGCTGAGGAACCTTTCGCACGCTATTGGGCTTTACCGGGCGGGTTCGTTAAAACCGAAGAAAGCGTAGCTAATGCAGCGAGGCGAGAACTTTGCGAAGAAACTGGCTTGAAAAATCTCGATCTTCATCTCGAACAACTTGCGACCTATGGCAACCCTAATAGAGACCCTCGAATGAGAGTCATATCAGTTGCTCACGTGGCTTTAATTCCAGACCTTCCGCTACCCATCGCTGGTGGAGATGCTGTAAGTGCGAGATTCTGGCCGGTAGATGAACTCAGGCTAAATCCAAAGACCGACAAAGAGGCAATACCGCTCGCATTCGATCACACGCAAATTGTCACGGACGCCATCGAACGGGTACGCTCGAAGCTTGAATACACCACACTGGCCACGGCTTTTGTAGGTGAACCGTTCTCCTTATCAGAAGTACGTAGGGTATATGAAGCAGTTTGGGGTAAAGCACCCGATTTGGCAAACTTTCGACGAAAACTGCTATCGACCCAAGATTTTGTAGTTCCAGCTGGCGGCGCTAGCACGTCGGGTTCAAAAGGTGGTCGACCGGCCGCGCTGTATCGACGGGGTTCCGCAAAAAGACTGCATCCTCCGATTCTCCGTTCAGAATCTGACAACGACTAGCAACTTCTCATCGGTCGGGTGCCATACAGTCAATCGGCATATTGCCAATAATAGCAACACCCGTCTCGACAATATAAGCATCCAAAAACCCATTAAAGCTCAGCATCTTGCACAACCGCACAATACGTGCTGCCAATGCAAATCGCCGTCAGTCCAACAATTATCTTGGCAAGAAACGAGAACATACGCCAATCTAGCCAACATAACGAATGTCAAGCGGGCAGGTTGGCCTCATCAGCTTGATCAGAATTACCCAAACCTGATTTGATCCCAGACGAGCGACCAAAATTTGATAACCGCAATTAGAGCTGTGTTCGACGAACCAGATAGTGAAGCAATTTTTTCACCCAAGAGTTAGTCATCCCCGACTCATATTCCATCTGAGCCAAAGCAGTCAAGTTTCAACAGAAATCCAAATTAAAACGCCAGATCGAAGAAATCACCAAAAAGTAAACTAGTCGTTTTCCATTGTCAACGTGAGCCAGTGCTCCTCTAAATCGCGAACCTGTTGTTCCAACTCTTGGATCAGCTCACCTAAACTTGCAAGTCCTCGGTAATCATTGAAATCATGGTCTTGAAGTAGCGCATTTGCCTTCGTCAATTCCTGTTCGGTACGCTTTAATTTGCGTTCAACTGCATTGACCTCTTTTAGGGAGCGCGATTTAATCTTTGGTGCGATAGTTTTTGCTACTCGCAGATCCTTTGCGGAATCACGCTGTTCATCACCATTGGTCGAATTGTTAGCGTTACCGTTTTGCGCGCTCTCGGTTATAGCTAAGAATTGGTCGATACCACGAGGTAAATGCACCAAGTTTCCATCGACAAGTCCATACACCAAATCAACCGTACGCTCAATTAGGTACCTGTCATGCGATACTATGAGTAAAGTTCCAACCCAGGTATCTAGCAAGTCTTCAATTGCTACTAACATTTCTACGTCCATGTCATTGGTTGGCTCATCTAAGATCAATACGTTAGGCTCCTCAAGCAAAGCCAGTAGAAGCTGCAGACGACGGCGTTGACCACCTGAAAACTCCCGAATCAGTGAACTCATGTCAATTGCGCTGAATCCAAGCCGTTCAAGCAACTGGCCTGAACCTACTTCTTGCCCGCCACTCACGAAGGTTTTTTTGTGCTTCGCCATGACTTCGTAAAGCCGTAAGTCACCATACTCCATTAAGACACTGTCTGACTGAGATAACCTTGAGGAAATGACCGTGGAACCGATTTTAACCTCGCCCGAAGTTGGCGCTAGGTCACCCGAAAGCAATTCCAAAAGTGTAGATTTTCCTGCTCCGTTCGAACCCAAAATTCCAATGCGATCGCCCGGACCAACGTTAAAGTTCAGGTTACGAATTATGGTTTTTAATTCGTAATCAAAACTCATGTTTTTGGTTTCTATCACGTCTCTACCGAGTCGCGAAACTGACATCGCTTTTAGTTGTACTGAGTCTCTGGCTTTGGGCTCTTGCGCGATGATGGCATTCGCTGCGTCGATTCGAAATTTTGGCTTAGCTGTCCGTGCAGGAGGACCACGCCTAAGCCAAGCTAATTCCTTACGCATCAAGTTTTGGCGACGTACTTCTGCTAGGTCCAAACGTCGATCCCGCTCGACTTTTTTTAGCACATAGGCGGAATAACCACCTTCGAACTGCTCGACCGCACCTCCAAAAACTTCCCAAGTTGACGTCGACACTTCATCTAAGAACCATCTGTCGTGAGTTACCACGATTAGTGCTCCCTCGTTTTTGCCCCACCGACTTCTTAGGTGCTTTGCCAACCAAGCCACACCTTCTACGTCCAGGTGGTTGGTAGGTTCATCCAGTGCTAGTACATCCCAATCGCCCGTCAAAAGCTTCGCAAGGGCAACTCTTCGGCGTTCGCCACCACTGAGATTGCCGATTCGTTCTGTCAGCGGTATGTCTTTTACTAAATTGGTTACGATCTCCCTAGTAACGTAGTTAGCAGCCCACTCGTGAGTCATACGTGTCCCGATCACATGGTCAGAGACTGTGAGCGAAGGATCGAGTGCATCTCCTTGGTCTAACACCCCGATAGTTACGCCCTTTCGCAAACTAACGGTACCCAAATCAGGTTTTAGGCGTTGCGACAGAATCGAAAGTAACGTGGACTTACCGTCGCCATTGCGACCGACTACTCCTATTCGATCTCCACCCGCTAATCCCACAGTCACGTTGAGAAACAGCTTTTTGGCAGGAAATTCGAGACTTATGCTCTCAGCACTTAATAAATGAGCCACTACTCTCCAAGTAAATTACGTTATTGTCGCACGAGACCTTAGAAATATTTCATACGGGGCATCGAATGGTTCAGAGAAATTACGTTGTCGCCCTCGAACCAAAGATTAGATTCTAGTTGCGCAACCAAGATTGTGCTAACGACATAACTTGATGCTCAGCTTAATTCTCAACGACCCTGGCAATCGCACCGATCGAAATCGACAAAACAATGGATTTGAAGTCGCTTACGAATGCGCTATTTGCTAGTTTTGATTGAAATTGTATTTGAGAAATGGCCATTCAAACGTTGCGACTCAACAGAAAACGTCAAGGGAAGAATTCGAACCGCCGCTTGAACGCACATTTGATGCGTAGAAATTAGAGATCTAGAGGTTGCGATGACGAAAAGGATCAGGCTTCTAACGATGCTACTCGGCACGGGCTTAGCTGCTTGTGGCACTGCCGATGCAATACATAGTCAGACCAGTAATACTTCCACATCTATTCAATCCCCCAAAGGGGGTCGGACTGACAATTCCGTCTCATCGGTCAATGCCACAGGGGGAACCATAAACTCGATTCTGCTAAGCGGTTCAGATCCACAGAATCCACAAAATGAGTGGGTCCTTGGAAGTTCTGGACTTGCTGTTACGCGAAATGCAGGAAAACAGTGGTTAAAATTGTCTCCTCCGATAATCCCTAGCGACGTCAATGACGTTTCAGTATTGCCCAACGAAACAATTATTCTCGCAGGTAATGGTTCACAGAGCCTATCGATAAGCACCTTGGTCCAAGGCCAAAGTACTTGGAGTAATCGTGTAATCCCGATGCAAGGTGGACAGCAAGTTGGCAGTTCCAAAATTGTCGATGCCAACGGCATGCCAATTGGGGTGATGGTAACACTGCAATCAAGTTCTAATTTTTCCAGCGGCGTGTGGATCTCAACTCCTGATGGTGGAAGTACGTGGCAAACGCATAACGCCCCGGTTGGTGGTACGGTTACCTCGACCGGTGGAGAATTATGGCTTGTTGGTGGAGTACTAAATTCATCTCTATATCAAAGTTCCAACAACGGAGCGACTTGGAACGCTGTCACCCTTGCGCTACCACCACCAACCGGACAAACTTATGCACTCGGATCAGTGTTTTCAACAGGAACGGGAACCAGCGCCATCATGACTGCGACCATTGGATCTTCATCAGGCTTAAATAACAGCTCGACTGTAGTTTTGAATGGTAATCAAAGCGGATCACAGTGGACCTGGACGAGAACACCTGCGATCACGTCAAACGGTAGTTACGGCTCTGGTGCTGTACCCACGACAGCATATGCGAACGGCACTCTTTGGATACTTACACCGAGCCAGCTGGCTCGAGTAAACATTTCAACTTCACAAGTGAGCATCGTAAGCCCAGATGGACTCCCAGCAGCAACTACATTGACTCTCAACGCAATAAATAGCCAATCTGCCTGGATTAGTTACTCCGCCGAAAGTTGTTCAGCCACTAAAGGTAATTGCGTATCAGATCAGGGACTTTCTATTACGAAAGATGGAGGTCAGGTTTGGAGTCGGT
The DNA here is from genome assembly GCA_021785005.1 of Actinomycetes bacterium. Taxonomy (GTDB): domain Bacteria; phylum Actinomycetota; class Acidimicrobiia; order Acidimicrobiales; family Acidimicrobiaceae; genus Acidithrix. The sequence continues at coordinate 3,083 of JAJYGT010000116.1, read as the reverse complement.
ATCCAAATCCACTTGTGTAAGCCCTTTATGATGTCGAGTTAACCCTGGAGACAACGCAAAGATTACGCGAATGCAGATCGATTGTTTGATAATACGGACTAACAAAACATCCCCCCAACAGCTTCAAGCACACAAAAACAATCTGATTCTGACCTAAATGGCAGGGGCGCAAGTTCAATAATTTTGGTGAACCTCTGGTTGTGTAGTTTTTCCGTTGCCCAGATCAAGTCCATAAAGATGGATGGCACAGGATGTACAAAGTCAAAAACAATTTTCTAAATTGTTCAATTCAACACAACTCCTATGAATGCCCACATCTGACATATGACCCCAAATCAGCCATCTCTATGATGTAACCATGAATTTTAAAAGGACGATTACCACAGGGTCTTGGGTCGCATTTGCGATTCTAACCGGCGCTACTGGATACGAATTTGGCCTTCACGAAAATTCGTCGACGAGTTCTTCAACGACAAGTTCTTTGCCAGTGCCGACTACGTCAACTATACGTACGACATTGGCAACCACCACCACGATTAACGCACAAGTCGTGGCCGCTACTCAAGTTGACAAATGCGAACAAGGTCATCAAATGACAAGCCAGTTTACGCAAACTTCAAGCTCCAATACGGGATCTCAAGAATTCGAAGGTTGTGAATGGCCGCCGTCAAGTGCCACGCAATCAGATGGATATTGGGAGGTAAAAATATTTAGTCAGCCAGGTCCTGGTACAAGCGAAGCATCTGGCTCTAACATGACTTTTGTCCTGAATCCGACTTGCAAAAATGTAACCGTCACCCTTCAATTTGGTCTCCAAGGTGCTACCAGCGCCTTAGCGCCTATTGTTCTAACCACTGGAGAAATTACTTCAGCTGAAAATCTTGGACAAGTCTGGACCGGAACTGTGCCGTACCCGTATGTCCCGTCTAACGACATAGCAATACTTACCAACTCCAGTTACAGCATCGAAGATGCGTCTTGCGTGTCGTGAGATCAAAATAACACTACCGAAACACTGAAAACACACCTTGACGTACTCCAAGTATCTATAGTGATCGATACCCCGTGTCACCGCAATTCTACGCCTATCGTGGGTTGTAATCTCAATATCGGTGGCTATTTCTTTAGCACGCTTAACGCCAAGCAATTAAAAGACAGCTACCGAGAAAGCTAGATTTATGTTCGCGTCCAATTCAATAATTTCCACCGCCGTGGCGAAACATCCAGCGTCGTCAAGATTAGGGTTCAGGTCCCAAGGTGGCGACAGTTTTCATCCAACGTCGTGGCGAAAAAGTTTTTATTAGCTACAGTTCATTTCCAACTCTAAGCCGCATAACATTCCCTACTATGGTGTATTGCATGCCTAAACCCCACCATGTCATATATTTACCCGGTTTGGGCGACCCCCGCCAAAAAGAACAAAATACCGTTATTAGAACATGGAAACTATTTAAGATAAGTGTCCAATATCACCCACTTTATTGGACAGATTCAAGACCGTTCGAAAGCAAATTGCTTGAACTTGTTGCGGAAATAGATGAAATGATAAAAAGCGGATTTACAGTTTCATTGGTAGGCGTCAGTGCGGGTGCTAGCGCCGCACTCAACACCTTTGCAATGCGCAAAGACGCAATCAATGCGGTAGCTTGCGTATGCGGCAAAATAAACAATCTAGAAACAATCTCGGCACAAACTTACCAACGGAATCCTTCATTTAAGGAATCCATTGCTTTATTGCCCCAATCTATGAACGCCTTAGATCCTTTGAGTAGAAAGAAAATACTGTCATTACGCCCGCTTTACGATGGTGTAGTACCAATTTTGGATAGTCACATACAGGGTGCCACCAATAAAAGAATTCCCACTATTGGTCATGCTATTTCCATAGCGTACGCGGACACAATTGGCTGCTATCAAATCATTAGGTTTTTCAAGCTAAAAAATAAACTTCGGTTCTGATTTTGAATTTAATGCTACATCGATTTCTCTGCAGAATTAAAAACCCGTTATATTAGAACCTTGCGCAAAGATTCACTTACGCAAATACGGCAATTGGACCTACAGTTAAAAGGTTTTTTTCGCAAAGATACCAATCCACATGAATTACACAAACGAATATCTACTTAATCAGTTTGATTACGTCGAACATTGGCAAATAAAGTGAAATGACCATCGAACCAACAACACTTCCCAAGACAACAATTAACACTGGTTCTAGCAATGACGACAAAGATGCCACCATGGCCTCTACCTGTTCAGCGTAAAAATTCCCAATCTTGTCAAGCATCGAGTCGACTTCACCAGTTTCTTCACCTACTGCAACCATCTGCACTACCATTGGCGGAAATACACTGTGCATAGCCATGCTGGTTCCCAAGGAGACACCTTGTTTCACACCATCTTGCATTTGTCCAATCGCAACTTCAAACTTCACATTATTTGCAGTACCTTTGGTGATGTCAAGCGCCTCAAGTAACGGTACCCCAGAACGTACAAGTGAAGCTAGTGTCCTACAAAATCGCACTACCGCGGTCTTGTGAATTAAAGCACCAAAAATAGGAACCCGCAGGACAGCGTTATCTTTCATCGCGCGCCCTTTGGGGGTCTTAATGTAGCGACGCAACAGGAATATGCCAGTTAGCACCAATATAAAAACTTCAATAAAATAATGTACCAAAATATCAGACACGGACATCAGTATTTGGGTTGGAACTGGAAGCGTACCGCCGAGGCTCGCAAAGATGGCCTTGAACTGAGGGACCACATAGAGCAACATTGCCGTCAAAATAAGCACTACCAACACCAAAACCGCGACGGGATAGGTCATGGCAGACTTTATTTTTCGTCTAATTGACGCCGCGTTCTCTAGAGTTGTAGCCAAATCCAATAACACCCTATCGAGCGATCCACCCACTTCGCCGGAACGCACCATGGCCACATACAGGCGATCAAATATTTTGGGATGTGTCGCCAAGGCTTGTGACAGTGAGCTACCGCGTTCAATGTCTTGACGTACAGAAATTAACGCTCTACCTAGGGTCGCATTTTCCGTTTGAGTTGAAAGGATCGACAAAGACCTAACA
>JAJYGT010000111.1 GCA_021785005.1 Actinomycetes bacterium | reverse complement strand
AATGGCCTTGGTCGTATAACCCACTTCGGCAGAACCCAGCCGTAGTAATGTAGCGTTGTCTCCCGGTCCTACTACCGTATTGAGGAACAATTGGTGATCGTATTGGCTATAGATCGCTTCTGGATCTGTGATCATCTTTGACAACTCTTTAATCACATCCACGTCTTTGACCATTGAGTTAGCATCAAGAGTGGCGTTTGAATCAAAATCCCCAGGTTTTTTTATTTCTCGCTCGTAAATGGGTGCTCCATCAGCGAGTGAAACAGCGGGAACTTCAGCAAGCAATTTCCCATTTTCGAAAATCCTGAGCATTCCCAGTTTCGATGCGTCAGCTAAAATTTTAGGTTCGGTGACTATTCCGACCACTGAGGCGTGAATCTCCCATTTCTTAGAAATGGCCAAAACTTCGTTTACCTTATGTGGCTCTACGATAGCCAACATCCGCTCTTGCGATTCCGAAGTCATTACTTCGAAAGGTTCCATATTTGGCTCGCGACGTGGAACTTCCTCAATGAATACATCCATACCCAGCTGCGCCTTTGCGGCGGTTTCCGAAGTGGCGCACGACAGCCCCGCACCACCCAGATCCTGGATTCCCACCACCAGTTCGCGCTCTAGTAGCTCTAGGCATGCTTCAATGAGCTTTTTTTCCTCATAAGGGTCACCAACTTGAACGCTGGGCCGCTTCGTATTACCAGCATCTCCGCCAAAAGAAGCGGATGCCAAGACCGACACTCCACCGATTCCGTCTCTACCAGTCGAGGCACCCAAAAGGATTGCTTTATTTCCCACACCATCAGCTCGTGCTAAAACTAATTTCTCTCGCTTTAACACACCTATTGCTGCCACATTCACCAAGGGATTGGAGTTGTAGGTCGGATTAAATTCGATTTCACCACCTACCGTTGGTACGCCAACTGCGTTGCCGTACCCCGATATTCCGGCTACAACGCCGTTGAAAATGTAGCGATTACGGGGTTGTGCCTGATCACCGATACGCAACGAGTCCATCAAGGCGATGGGCCTGGCACCCATTGTAAAAATGTCTCGAAGTATTCCGCCTACACCAGTGGCCGCCCCCTGGTAAGGTTCGATAGCAGATGGATGATTGTGACTTTCCATGCGGATTGCAACCGCAATGCCGTCTCCTGCGTCTATAACTCCAGCATTTTCTCCCGGACCTAAAATTACCTTTTCGCCCTTGCTTGGCAATCTCCGAAGATGTATTCGAGACGACTTGTATGAACAATGTTCCGACCACATCACTGAATACATAGCTAGTTCCAAATAATTGGGTTCCCTACCTAAAATCTCAACGATCATATCCAGTTCGGAGTCGGTCAATCCCAATGCGCGGTGTATCAAAAGATCCATACCAATAAGACTAAAGCAGGCAACCCCGCCGACGGCGATGGTTCGTAAACTTATGATCATCGCCTATAAACTTCACGGTCGATCTAAGCATCACTCGGACCTGACATACAACGATAAAAACAACAATTGCGTCACAAAATAATTACTTCTGTAATTGATCAGCTCGTGTATTCGCAAATTTTTATTTAACGCAATCATGCCCATAAATTCGTCAGGCCAATTGCTTAATTCACCGGCAGCCAGGCATACAACATTGGCACGCGATATACACGACCTAAGTCTTCTAAGCAAGATTTATATGCATGACTGTCTCATTTATGTGGGTAATTTTACCAAGATCTGCAACACCAATAACGCGGTAACTAACAAACTTGAAAATTGTCGCGACGTTTTGTTCCAGAATGCATCTTTCGTGACAAACGATTCGAATGCATCTATCGAAATGTCCCCGAAACCTAACACCATGGTATTGCGATGTCCAATAATTATTGAAACGTCGATTCTGTCAAATTATTTTACAAATTCCAAGGTTCCATCTAAAAGTGACGCAAAGCCGTGAAACAGAATCCGAAACACTTACAAAACGCCAATAATAAATCTTCTTTTAAATAGCTGCACACCTGAAATCCCAAATCACACCACCCGGGTGCGGCCATTGACTGGCCAATAAAAATCTACGCACTAAAAACTCGACCTCATAAAAGCCACAAGAGCATCGTGGTAAGTGCGATTTAACAACTTGGGCCGCATGGGCAATCTGAAAATAGAAAACGCACTTCAATAGCGATAAAGGTTTACCTCTCACGATGCAAAACCTTATGTCTGTGAGTGTTTCAGCAAACTGAACGATAAGTGGTTAATCCGATCACCGTGCACAGGGTTACACCACAAGTGCGAAATAAATGTCGTTCATTCGGTGTAACGGGTGGCTTTGATATCCAAAATTTAAAAATACAAACCACTTCTTGTAGGTATTTGTCCAACCTATATTAAGGTCCTATACTTTCTCGAGATCCGTCAAGACGCAATGAATCTGCATCTGTTATTTCTAACAAGATAGCTAGCGCTCGCACGTTCTAAAGGTTCTGCATATTTTGGATCTATACCCAAGTCTTTTGCACTCAATATTGTGTGCGACAACAACTCATCTCTTGAAGTAGTTGTAAAACACCAGTCGTAGTATTTCAAACACTGACGTTACAGAAATGGGTTTCGTTTTAACACTGGTTCCAGAAATTTTGCAACCTGGAATTCAAAACCGAATGAATGTTATAACTTAGACCCTGATAACCCAGATGATATACGAGCAATACTTCGCGAATTAACTCCAATTAAAAAAGTATCCGACAGAATTATTCGATCAAATAGATGATAAAAAACTAGATTTAATTCGGATTGCTATATATAATTTATTTCATGGCAACAAACAAATCTTCAACAGAGTCTGACACAAGTAAAGATTCGTCCTCGCGAGCCCAATCGAAGATAATTCGAGACTACTTAGAGGCTCTTGAGCGCAATCGCCCGAGACGTGGCCGCAAAAGAACTCGTGATACGGTAGAAAAACAACTAGCGCTTGTTGAAGGCCAACTTGACGATGCTGACTCGCTTGAGCGGCTTCACCTCATTCAACGAAGAATTGATCTTGAAAAAGAGTTAGTCAACCTCAAGAACCGAGTCGACATAGGTGAGCTCGAAGCGCGCTTTGTTGTGACTGCCAAGGAATACTCTGAGCGTAAAGGCCTGACCTACGAAGCTTGGCACGCACTAGGTATTCACAATGACATATTAGCTCGTGCCGGTATTCCAGTACCAAAAACTACTACACGTCGTAAACGGTCATAATTTTCGGCTCTATTGACCTTCATGTGGATCAACTCGCCCGTTCGTATGGAAGTTTGAGATCAATCGGTCCACAGGAAAGCATCACCAACGCCAGAGTCGCCTCTGCAGAATGCAACCCATAGCATCTAGCAATGATGGATCTGATCTTGGTGTTCAAACCTTCAACTCGTCCGTTGGAAACACCAATTTCAATTGCGGCCATTATTCCTTCCTTGTGAGTACGGATTGTCTTTGACAACCTGACAAAACTTGATATCCGTGACCGAGATGCTCGGGAACACCATCTCTCCAGCAGTTCACTTACCTCATAGTTAGTGAGATCACCAGCAAATACGGCTCGCAGGGATTCTTTCATCTCGTATGCCCGCCAGAGTGCTCCGCCGGTGCGCTTGATGCGCTTCAGGGTTTCACCCTGGCGCTCGGTTAGATCACCGGGATTTTTGAGCAAAGCCCACCGTGCCCCCGCGAACTTGCGGGCATACTCTGGAGTAGGAAGCTTTCTCATCTGGCGCCAGAGATCTTTTCTAACCTCTTCCAGTGCCTCGGTGCCCAACTTGACCACGTGAAATGGATCGAGACAGATTCGAGCACCCGGAGCGTGATCAGCAAATGCTTTGGCGAAAGCGGGTCCCATATCCATGGTGACAGCGGTAATCTTGGCGGCTCTATCCGGGCCGAGATCATTGAAGAACCCGTTGAGGCTATTTGCGCTTTTGCCTTCTGCCCCGTAGATGATCTTGCCGGTATCGTGGTTGGTAACCAGTGTCAGGTAGTTGTGATGTTTGCGATAGCTGATCTCATCGACTCCCACTAAAAAGAGGTTCTCTAAGCGTTTGGAATCGAGCTCTTCGGCTACCACCCGCTCGCAAATCGTTCCTACGGTTCTCCAGGCAATCCTAGTCAACTTGGTGACTGTGGTCTTGTCCATCTTGGAGGTTGCCCAGGCAACTAAGTGCTCAAAGTCGCGAGTAAAGCCTGACTCTTGCACTGGCCGTGCGAATGGCACCGACTCGGTTATCACTCCATGGCTTGGACACTTCAGTCGTCTCAGTTGACAAAAGAGCCAGGTCTGGCGAACTCCCATATCCAAGTGCCTCCAGCGCGAGTTGACTGTTCTGGTGTCGTAACGGAAGTGTGTCATGTACTTGCACTTTGGACAACCAAGCTTGGTCCGGGTGAGCTTGAGCTTTACCACTATCTCTGTCTCAAAGAGAGAAATTTCACTTACAACGACACCATTTAGGCCAAGAATCTGCTTGACTAGAAAAGTAGCGCGCACGGGTCTGATCCCCCTTTTTGAATGTTTTGCAACTCCAAATTTAGGGGTTAGAATCCGTGCGCGTTTCTTGTGGAGTTATTTAATCTCTGAAAACCAAGCTTGTACTGGGATTACTCCTCGATTCGGGGGCTCTGGAGATCCACATCTATGTCATAAGAGCCAAATATAAGTCACTAAACCTGGTTCGCAATCCCCGGACACACTGCATGCAGCACGTCTGATATTTTGGATGTCAACTCCTCAAGCGACCCATTATTGTCGATTACAAAATGGGCAACTTGCAATCGCTCTTTCCTGGCAACTTGGGCTCGAATCCGTGCCCTCGCGTCTTGTGGCGACATGCCGCGTAATTCAACCAAACGTCTAAAGGCGACTTCCTCGTCAACATCCACGACGATAATCGCGTCAAATGTAATCACCTCGTACGCTTGGGTCTCTACCAAGAGCGGAACTACTACACATGCACACAACTTCAGAGCCGCTTTACGAAGTGCTTGTAACTCGTCGAGTATCCGATGAAAGACAACTGGGTGTACAACCGAGTTCAAAAACCGCAATTCCTGGGGATCCCCAAAAACACGCCCCGCTAAAGCCTTGCGGTCAAGTTCACCATACGAACTCAAAATAGAATTGCCGAAATGAGCTACCACTAAATCTAACGTTGGTGACCCTGCGCGCAAAACATCTCTAGATAGCACATCTGCGTCGATAATTTCTACTGAGGCGCTCGAGAGAATCCTTGCTACCTCCGACTTTCCTGAGCCAATTCCACCAGTCAACGCAATAACCTTCATGGTGAAATCTCGCACTTTAACGCATCACAATACAAAGTGACGGATCTCAAAGCTCAGTGAATATAACCATCTGCGTGTAACCCTTATCACCGTGTTACACGCAGACTAAGAAGTTAGGACGCGCCTTCATCTTCTGTTGCAATTTCTGATTTAGAAGCATCTTTTGCTGCTTCTAAATCCTTTAGCCATGCTGCCTGGGCTTCGGTTTCTGGCTCGAAATCAGCACCTGTATAGTCATAATTCCCTATAAAGTTACCCTGTTCATCGTAAGCGTGGTCGCCGTAAACGTCTTGGTATTCGGCAGCAACTTCCCCACCGTCAGCTGCCTGCTTTATCGAAATGCTAATTCGTCTACGAGCTAAATCAATGTCTATAATCTTGATCCAAAGCTCTTCCCCGACCTCTACTACGTGGTCTGGGCTGTCTACATGCTGAAAAGACATTTCCGAGATATGAACTAGTCCCTCAATGCCTTCAGCAACTTGAATAAAAGCACCAAAAGGAACCAGCTTGGTAACTCGCCCGTAAACCAACTCACCCGGATTGTGTGCGCTTGCAAACTCCTGCCATGGATCTCGTTGAGTGGCCTTCAGAGAGAGGGAAATACGTTCTTTGGATCGATCCACTTCAAGAACTTGCACATCTATTTCATCGCCGACTTGTACTACCGACGAAGGATGGTCGACGTGTTTCCAAGAAAGCTCAGAAACGTGAACCAAACCGTCCATTCCGCCAAGGTCGACAAAAACTCCAAATGCAACAATTGAAGAAACTACACCCTTTCGGATATCTCCAGGTTGTAGGTTCGCCAAGAACTCTTCTCGTTGCTCTTTTTGAGTCTCCTCGAGCCAGGAACGACGCGATAAAACCACATTATTACGATTTTTGTCGAGTTCAATAATCTTTGCGTCCATGATTTTTCCTATATAAGGAGTCAAATCTCGAACTCTACGTAACTCAACCAACGACGCTGGAAGGAACCCACGTAGTCCGATGTCAACGATCAGACCACCTTTAACCACTTCGATAACAGGACCTCTAACGGCGCCATTTTTCTCTTTAATCTCTTCAATGGATCCCCACGCGCGCTCGTACTGCGCACGTTTTTTCGAGAGTATTAGTCGACCCTCTTTATCCTCTTTTTGGATTACAAGAGCTTCAATCTCGTCACCTACGTTTACAACCTCAAATGGATTAACGTCATGACGGATCGACAGCTCGCGCGCTGGGATTACACCTTCAGACTTAAATCCAATGTCAAGCAAAACCTCGTCTTTGTCAACTCTTACAACTTTGCCCTTGACAATGTCACCATCGTCAAAACGCACTATTGTCGATGCAATCGCATCTTCAAACGAGACATCACCAAGATCATCTTGAACTATTACTCGCGGTGTAGAACTTTCTGTGTCAAATTGCTCATTTGCAACTTGTTCATCAGAATTGTTAACCGAATCGGACATGGATATAGAACGCTTTCTTTCAACGAATCTTGAGCAGCATTAAAACTGTAATGCACATTGCTCAACTACGATCATAACCCCGATCGCGCCGAGACTCGCCCTAAGGAATATAAAGACTGTATAAACCTTTTAAAAAATACAACCCTTTGGCGACCTATGACATATTCGCAAAGCACGCAAGTACGGAACTTCTAAGTCACCTGCAAGCTTATAATTTAACGCTACACCAGCAACAACATGGCGATTAGCCACGACCCACCCGCTATTTTGCGTCGCCCCACGAATTTACAATATACGAATTCACAACAAGTGGTACTCGCAAGGAAGCTACTCCTTCAAGAGTGGATTTCACCAGTTCAGATGTCACTTGAGCTTTTTCTTGGACACATTCAACAATTACTTCGTCATGAACTTGCAACACAATGCGGGCACAGCGTGAATCTAAGACATCGTCTAAGCGGACAAGAGCTAGCTTAAAAATATCTGCAGCCAAACCTTGAATTCCAGCGTTCATGGCTTGTCGCTCAGCTCCTTGTCGAATTCTGAAATTAGTATCACTAATATCAGGTATTTTTCGTCGACGTCCAAATTCAGTCTCGGTATACCCCAGTCGGCGAGCATCCAATATAACCCGATCCATATATCCACGCACCGAAGGAAACGCAGCAAAGAACCCGCGAAGAATAGCATCTGCCTCCGGCACTTCCACATTGAGACGCATGGCCAGACCGTATGCCTCCATACCATACGCTAGACCATAGGCAACCATTTTCGCTTTAGCACGCTGGATCGATGTCACCTGCGACGCGTCTACACCAAAAACAGCGGCAGCGGTTTGGGTGTGAATGTCATCGCCATCTTTAAACGCTTTGACCAAACCTGGATCCTGGCTCAGATGGGCAATAACTCGAAGTTCAATTTGTGAATAATCCGCCACAATTAATTTGTGACCTACTGGTGCAATAAAGGCATGCCGAAATTTCTTACCTTCTTCAGTTCGAATTGGAATATTGTGCAAATTTGGGTGGTCAGAAGACAGTCGACCAGTTCGTGCGACCACTTGACTAAACGAAGCATGGATCTTCTGGTCGTCGCCAATCTCAGCAATTAACGTCTCGCCGTATGTTGATCTGAGTTTCTCGACTTCACGGTATTGCAAAATAAGTGGAATTATGGGGTGCGAGTCCTTTAGTTTCTCAAGAGATTGTGCGTCTGTTGAAAATCCGGTCTTGGTTTTTTTAGGAGGAGCCAGCTTCAACTCAACAAACAAAATCTCTCCGAGCTGTTTTGGTGAGTTCACGTTAAAACTTCGACCAGCAGCCGCCTGAATCTGATCGGCCAACGTCCGAGCCTGGATCATATATTGGTTCTTTAGCGCGACCAAGTAGTCTCGATCGACTTGTATTCCATAAGCTTCCATTTTTGCCAGAACTGTCACTAATGGCAACTCAATCGTCTCTAAAAGCCACCTCAGCTTCGAATCATCGACTTCAATTTCAAGCGCCTGCGCCAAGGCTAAATTTCCTTTAGCCACATTTTCCATTACCCCTATGGCTCTATGGCCACTTGAACTGAACAAGTCGGGTAGTTTAGAATTAGATTCGTCCAAAGTCGACCTGGACCACAGTGGCAAAAAGCGTTCACTAACCGAATTCGCGTCGTAAGCTCCCAACGTTGAGTCGGCCAAATATCCCTCAAGTCCAAGATCTATAAATGAAAGCGCAGGTTTTAGACCCAATGATAAGCAGCGCCTAATAAATTCCTTGAATCCAAAACCCACCAAAGGTGTCTTTTCTAGTTGGGCTAAAAGTCGACCAAGCTGCAAAGGCTCATTTTCGATGTCGAGTCTAAAGATATGACCAAAACCATTATCAACCACTCGTGCAAACAAAATCCGAGAAACGGGAGATCGCCCTGGTTCTCCTTGATAGTCAAAATCCAGCGACAAAGCGCCAAGGTCAGTTTCCGCGAGAAGCGAATCGAGACTTGATCGGCTTTCAAAGATTATCTGATTTTTATGGTCGCTACCCTCAACCCCAGCATGTTCGGAATCGTCCCCAACAAATGCATTACCTAAATATGAAAAAGCTTCGATGGTTCGTTGGTACAGCCTCTTGGACTCAAGAAAATCAAAAAATTCTTTTGCACGGCTCAATTGCAACGGCTCCAGCACGAGATCATCTAAGGACAGGTCAAACGACACGTCCTTTACAAGTTGTGCCAATTTATAGTTCAATTCGATTCTCTCAACGTTGTCTCGTATTGATTGTGCCAATTTAGGACTAAGTGCATCTAAGTTTTCAAAAAGTCGCTTGGGGTTTCGATAATCGTTAGCTAAACGAGCCGCGGTTTTTGGGCCAACGCCCGGCACCCCAAACAAGTTGTCTGATGGGTCACCTCTGAGCGCCGCTAGAAATGCATAAACTTCTGGCGTTGCCTCAACTTTTTCAACCACTCCAGCCTCGTCGAGCATCAGATAGTCGCTTACGCCCCGACGGTTGTATAGGACTTTGACATAGGGGTCGGCCACTAGTTGAAAACTGTCGCGATCGCCCGTAACCAGAACGGTCTCGATCGAATTAGTTTTTCCGATCTCAGCGAAGGTAGCCAATATATCGTCTGCCTCAAAACCGGGGACAGCGACCACTTTAATTCCCAAAGCACCGATTGCCCGTTCGAGCAATTCAAGCTGGCTCACCAAACCTGGATGTGTTTCTGGTCGGTGCGCCTTGTAGTCCGGGTTTAGAACATCTCTAAACGTCGGCTCTTGCCGATCTAGCGCAACCACCATATGAGTGGGTCGCTGACCCTCTAGCAGGCCATCAATCATCGACAAAAACCCATATAGTGCGTTTGTGTGTTGACCGTTGCTCGTCACCATCGTATCGACAGGAATAGCGAAAAAGGCTCGAAACGCAAGGGAATACCCGTCTACCACTACTAACTTCATTGGTCAGTCTCCACCTTATCGTTGCAAACACACACACTCATCGCGGCGAAAACACTTGCCGATCAGGGTGATTCCTTATGAGCCAGGCGAGATATCTCAGCTGCTGGCGAATTTGCGAGAGCCCTAGCTACGAGACGGGCGACAATTCGCCGACGATAACCATTTGGGCCACATCAGACATCTTTTTTCTGTGATCCATTGCATGACGTTGGATAAATCCAAACGCCTGCGGCTCCGTCATATCAAAGCGATCCATCAATACTCCCTTTGCGCGATCTAGCAGCTTGCGGAGCTCCAATTGACGCCCGAGAATATCTGCTTGATCCGCTACTGCTAGCAACTCATCTGCTAATGCATTTGCCTCAGAGAAACGCGCTGTAGCGATTTCTATAGTTGGCACTAAATCCGACGGCTGAAACGGTTTTACCAGATATGCAAGAGCCCCGGCATCCCGAGCTGCTTCAATTAGGGAACGTTGAGAAAACGCAGTAAGTATTATCACTGCGCAAATTCGCTCTTTGGCAAGCTCACTTGCTACCGCAAGTCCGTCCATGCCAGGCATTTTGACATCCAGTATTGCTAGATCCGGACGCTGCTTGCGAATAAGCTCCAACGCCTCATCACCGCGGTGCGCGGCTCCGACAACGTCATAACCCAGTTCCTTCAAGGCCTCTAATAAGTCGAGCCGTATAATTGCCTCATCTTCGGCGACAACAATTCGAATCACCCGACCTCCCATCCTTCCTGAAAGATTCGCCCAAAAAACGAGTTAGATGATTTTATAATGCAAAATCAATTTGTCATGATCTAGTAACCTTCGAGTTTACTCAGTCTATAGGTCCCATAAAGCGAATTACAAACGTCGAAGTCTCGATAATGCTACGCAAGGCAAAGGATGTGAATCGCCAAGGAAGATTTTAAGCTTGTGTAATTGTCTCTCGCTTGCTTGAAACGACCAGACTAATGCTCTTAAAACCCACACTTCAACAGACTCTAACCATCTGCGACCAAGCATTGTTAGACCTAAGCATTTATTATCGCGTGAAGTTCCTACGGGAATACCGACTTAGCAATGGACACGTGCACTCCTTGCCTTCTATCCACCACTTGAGTAACCCCAAAATTACCAGCAACGCTCATAAGAACGTATGCGTCTTCGCGGGTTAGCTTATGGGCAGAAACCAAATAAGTCAACATCGAACGCGACGCATCATACATAGCCTCGTCAAGTGTATTTCCAAAGCCGTGAAGATACCATGAATCAGCGGTCTCCAAAATTGGGTTTGGAATAGAAACTTGTTTGTGGAGAAAAATTTGCAACACAACGTTGAGCGAAGCTTCGATGGCTGTTCCGTTTAGCTCTCCGTCACCCTGGGAAAGATGTGGATCTCCGATCGAAAACAAGGCGCCGTCTACCAGTACCGGATAAAACATCGTCGCTCCAGCCCCGATTCTCCAGTTGTCTATATTCCCACCGTGATGTCCTGGTGGAATGGTACTCACGCGCCCTGAATCTGGCATAGCGACCCCTGCGGTCCCGATGTGAGCACTTGTTGGAATTCGAAAGCCAGAAAGCACGTTCCGTTTCTCAATCACATCGTCGAAAACCAGCCTCCCTGGCTTATCATAGGAACCCGGATATTCGTACGAATAGATTGCGCTAGCATACCCATACTGTTCAGTAAGAGAAAATACCGTTACCCATTCTTTTTCATCAAACTCCTTGAAAAGATATCCCCAATTAGCTGAAACATTGGTCCCAAATGCCAGACGAGGACGCATCTGTAAGTAGCGTACTTCAATTACATCACCCGGCTTGGCACCTCGCACCACTATCGGTCCAGTCATTACGTGAACGCCAGGAAACCTATCATTTTGAGGTATAGCGTCATATAATTCTCTGATACCGTCATCCATCAATAAACTTGGAGCGTCGCCCGCCTGGTGGGTCACCGCTTCAACTGCGACAATATCTCCTGAATTGACAACGACAGCCGGACTTAGGGATGAATCAAAATAGCCCCAGTGCACATTGCTTGGTTTAGCTTGTAGTTCGTGGTACATACTCACTAACCCGCCTATTTATCTTTCGAAGCAATAAAATCCACTTCGACTTTTGCTCCTAGTGCTAACCCAACCACGCCAATGCAGGTGCGTGCAGGTAATTTATCTGGATCGAAAAAACTTCTATATGTCGAGTTAAACGCTTCGTAATCGCCCATATCTGTTAAAAAGGCCCTGGCTGAAACCACATCTGACAAATCAAGACCCATTCCGTTCAAAACAATCTTAAGATTTTCCATTACTCGTATGGTCTGTGTCTCGATCTCACCAGCGACAAGCTCGCCCGAATTAGGGTCGATTGGCATTTGCCCAGTAAGAAACACTAGGTGTCCGGCGCTACAAGCATGTGAAAATGGCGCAATCGGATCCGGCGCTCCTTCAATTGTTATATGCTCGACAACTCCCATGATCTACCTTCTTTGAATATGATATCTAAATTAATATATGCAACAACTATTGAGCATTGACACGGTAAATATCGGCTGGTCAGCTCGTATTTATCTCCGTACGTGGACTAATAATCGTCGAACCGACACTCTAACCACCAATTGTTTCTAATTTATGAAATAGCGCTTTCTTTGGGCAACTCGCGCAATGGAGGATTGACATCGACGCGGCTGCACTTTTCTCTACTGGTTTTTTAGACTAACTAATCAAACTCCGGTAATTTTCAAAGATGGAAATTTGATATGCTGACCGTGCGCAGGCATGGGACGTCAGCTTCAAGCTAGCTATTTTGCATTCGACGTGTTCTCAAACGAGAACATTTTTTAAAAACTTTGGGTGCATCCCCTGGTAATTGAGCCAAATGAGAAAGGTTTACCTATCGAGATAGAGGCCAATCACAATTGTTAAATCCGTGACATGAGGCAATACTGGTTTAGCTCCAGTCCAAAAATACCCGACACCCTAACCATTGAATTCTGGAAAACAGATATTTATTTTGCATTCTTTCCCCAGAGTTGTACATACATTTCTTATCTGGACGGCTTCTGTATTTTAGAACTGACTCTATCAAAAACAAAAGTTAGGCGAGATTGAGCAGTTGACTCACCATTGTGTTCAACCCGAGCTTATTCAACGCTGGTGTCAAAATCAAGCGGTACGGCGGCGTAGACCGTACGCTGGACCAGACCGTCGCGCTCGAGACCATGAAGAGTCTGGGTGAGCATCCTCTGACTTATTCCGTCGACCGCACGTCGTAATCGCTGAAAACGCAGGGTATTGCCTTCCAAGGCGTATAGAACACAGACTCCAACGATCGCCTATCCAATTGACCACTTGACGTGTTGGGCACTTCTCGATAAGGATGTCAAAACCTCCGTCAGCCAAAACTGTGTGAGTAACTGCCATAGTCAGCATCCCTTAAGTTCCTTTTAGTAAGTATGGCACTAATTTCTTCCCACTACCCTCAAGTAACTTCAATCCTTATAATCGAGCTAACAATTGATCTCCGCCATAGATAAAAGGCGAAAGTGATGAAAGTAATGATTCCCGACAACAACCGCTCGGTGCGCTTTGGCGAGGCCGAGGAACCAGACCCAACCAGCAAGCAAGTGATAGTTGCAGTTGAGGCCTACTCTGTCAATCGAGGTGAGACGTTTTTACTGGACGTACCGGCAAAAGGTTGGCGACCAGGCAAAGACATCGCCGGCACCGTTATTATTCCCGCTGCGGACGGTAATGGTCCAGTCATGGGCACTCGCATCGTCGCCCACATTTCGGATTCGGAATGGGCCGAGCGCGTTGCTGTCAATGCTGCTTCGCTTGTCGTACTTCCCGACGACATTTTTAGCGAAATAGCAGCAGCCCTGCCGTTGGCTGGCCGCACTGCCTTATGCCTGTGGCGTCGGGCCGGCAATCGGTCGGACGTTGGCTGCTAATAACCGGTGCTAGCGGAGCGTTGGACATTACCTCGTCGAGTTAGCAATGTCAAACGGCGCCGATGTCACCGCTGTTTCAGCAACAGTTGAGCGTGGCGCACAACTGCGAACATTCGGCGCACACGTCGTAACCGACGTAGTCCAGGCCATTGGAAAATTCGATGTAGCAATGGAGTCAGTGGGCAGGGTGTCATTCGTCACTGCACGTCGAAAGGTTCGCCATGATGGATTGGTGATCTGGTTCAAACAGGCAGGCCTGGAACCGGTTTGTCTGCATTTCTTTGACTGAATTGACGGCACAGTCGGAGTTACAATTGTACCGTTCCACTACCCACAAAATTTGGATGCTGACGCTGACGACCTAGGTACTCTTGTCTAACTTATCCAGACTGATCGGTTGCATCCCGAGATCGGCACGTCGTTACCATGGGATCAGACATCGGTAGTCGTAGACTGCATTCGAAATCGACAAATACGTGGTAACGCGATCATGCGGGTAAATCCCGCGTAATTTCAATTAAAACACACCTCAAATTGATAATAACTAAGCGCTTTGCCAAAAAAACCACATGTCAAAGAATTGGTTCACGTGTACATTAACCCGATCGTTGGCATCCTTGAAAAACATTATTAATCATTGAGTGCACCCAAAGGTCGACTCGCCTTCAATTGTTCGACGGGTGAGTTTTGAAACCTGCAAAGGCGGCGTAACTGTGACGTAAAACGTCGTTTTTAGATCATTAAAAGTGACGATCTGGTAGGAAAATTTCAAGTTCTTTTTTTCACGACAATCCCGTGCCCAATTCTGAGTTCCAAGCACGAAGAAAACCCAAATTCTGACGCCCAAGAAGTGGGAAATAAATGGAGAATGAAAAAATGAACAGACAAACTTTGTTTTACCTTTTGAAGTAGGATTATTTGATTCAGTTTCATTTGGCTCGAACACCGGTAAATACCGATTTAAAATACGAGGCGATTGAAGTAGCCACTCAAGAATTATTCTTGCCGGCAAGATCGGAGTACGTGCATACATTAGAATTCTCAAGGTCTGACGCATTAGTCCCATGAAAGAATTTTGCAGGTATGCGAAGAGAAAAGAAGCCAAAATACAAGAAAGAAATTTCTGAGTCGAAATTAAACGCTTTTTCGAATTCATCCCAAATAGAGGGTACATTTCTATTCAATGTACATTGAGGTAACAAAAGTAGAAGGGGCAATTATGGAACTTATTTACGGTGCACCGTTGTGGTTAGCCAGCACGAATTTCTGGGTCGTTCGAAGTTCCAAAGCGTCACGGGAATGTGTGCTAGTAGACGTAC
>JAJYGT010000014.1 GCA_021785005.1 Actinomycetes bacterium | reverse complement strand
AGTACATCAGTATAAGCTATTTTCTTACCATACTTTACCGCCGCAGCATCTAGCACCATTTTGGCTGCAGGCCAAATATCAACACCTGTACCATCGCCTTCAATAAAAGGGATGATCGGTT
This sequence comes from Actinomycetes bacterium, assembly GCA_021785005.1. GTDB lineage: Bacteria > Actinomycetota > Acidimicrobiia > Acidimicrobiales > Acidimicrobiaceae > Acidithrix. Next base: position 15,284 of record JAJYGT010000014.1, on the reverse strand, counting down.
CATCGGGTACAATTAGATTCCCGTTTGGGGACATAGAAATTCGCTCAGCCATAGTCCGTGATACTAGTTGGCATTTAGGCCAGTTCTAAACCAGCAACGTCCGGTTATTTATCCAAATTGCACAAATCTTGCCTAGTTTAGAAAATTCCCAGGGCTTCATAGATTGCTACGGTCGTCGCAGCCTGATTCTTAGAAAAAACGTGAATTCCTGGTGCACCGTTGTTCAAAAGTTGTTCAGCCAGCTCAATCGCCACAAGAGTCCCTTCATTTTGAAATCCGACAGGATCACTCGCATAACGCGCAAGTCTTTGATAAACATCAGACGGTATGACAGTTCCAGATAAATCAGCCATTTTGTTAAGAGTTGAAAAACTTGTCGGTGCCATAATTCCCGGAATGATCGGCTTATTTACGCCACGGTTTGCCATCTCTTGAACCAAGTCGTGGTATTCAGAAGGTTTGTAAAAAAACTGCGTAATTGCATAATCGGCCAGAAGTAATTTCTCTGCCTGGTAGCAAAGATCTTCTTGTTTGCTCTTTGAATTTGGATGGCCTCCGGGATGCACTGCCACACCGACACAAAGGCCATAGTCAAACTTAGCAATTCGCACCAACTCAATCGCATGTGCTAGCTCACCAGGTTGCAGGTCTTGTGTCGCTCCCAATGGTGGATCACCGTGCAATGCCAGCAAATTCTCTACACCACTACTCCGATAGCGCTCAAGGATGATCTCAATCTCAAGTTTTTTATGAGCTCCAGTGACAAGATGGGCCACAGGTGGAATGCCATAGTCCTTCATAAGGCGCATGACTAATTCATGGGTATTTTCTCGAGTAGATCCACCCGCCCCATAGGTAATTGACACAAAATCCATATGCAACTTTGAAAGTATTTCCAGAGCTTCGGTTAGTTTGGTTTCGCTTGCGGGTGTTCGTGGTGGCCAAAGTTCGACCGAAAACAATGGCTTTTTGTTTTTTGTCGCTAAAAGTTCGTCTACGCGCAAATTAAAAGATCCCAGCTCGTCTGTTCGCGGCATTTACCGCATTTACCAACAGCATCGCGCGGGTCATCGGTCCAACACCGCCGATAGTGGGTGTAATGGCACCTGCCACTTCAATTACGTCGTCACTTAGATCGCTAAGCAATTTGCCATCGCGAAAAGGCGTCCCAGCGCCAACCACCACAGTTCCCGGAGATATCATTTCCTTAGTAATCAAACCAGCAACACCCACAGCAGCAATAACAATATCTGCGCTACGGGTAATTTCGCCAAGGTCGCTTGACCCGGTATGCGCAATGGTGACTGTTGCGTTGCAATTCTTTGCTTTTGACGATAGTAGCAATGCCAAGGGTCGGCCAATAGTAAGCCCACGTCCAACCACGACAACATGTTTATGCGCCACTTCAATCTTGTAATAGCTAAGCAATTCCACAATTCCCGCGGGAGTGCACGGAAGCGGACCTGGCTCAGACATTACCAAACGACCCAGATTAATCGGGTGTAGCCCATCTACGTCCTTATCCGGGTTAATCGACATCAGCGCGTTCAGTTGCGAAAGTTGGCCTGGTAACGGCAACTGCAAAAGTATCGCATCCACCATTGGGTTGTCGTTAAAGCCTTTGATCACACTTTCTAGTTCGTCAGATGTGGTGTCATCGCCTAAACTCACGTGAAACGACTCAATGCCAACTTCAGTACAATCAGCGTGTTTCATAGCGACATATCGGGCACTTGATTTGTCGCTTCCAACCAAAATAGTACCTAACCCTGGAACAACGCCTTTGGTGGCTAGCTTGGCAACATCAACTGATAATTGCCTTTTTATGTCCGTGGCAACTACTTTGCCGTCCAAAATTAGTGCCATAGGTAGTTTCCTTTATCCTGTACGAGATCAGTGTTTAAAATGTCGTTCACCGGTGAAAATCATTACGAGGCCGACCTCATCACCGGCTGCGATAACCTTGGCATCATTTATCGAACCACCAGGTGATATCACTGCAGCCACTCCTGCGTCAGCTAAAGCCAAAAGACCGTCGGGGAATGGGAAAAACGCATCTGAGGCCGCAACTGACCCGACGACTTTTTCCTTGGCCTTTTCAATCGCTATACGTGACGAATCAAGTCGATTTTGCTGACCTGCACCAATTCCAATTGCACATTGATCATTTGCAATAACGATCGCATTGGATGAGGTTTTAGCACAAACTTTCCACGCCAACTCCAAATCTAAAAGCTGGGTTGAGGTCGGCTGTGCTTTACTCACGACCTTCCAACTCTTAGGTTTAGCATCAAATCGATCCGGCTCTTGCACCAAGTACGCATTTCCGATCGAACGAACCGAACGACTGGGTACATCGGGGGGATTGGCCTTAATGAGTCGGGTATTTTTCCTCTTAGCGCTGAGCATCGCAACGACGCCGTCAGCGTAACCCGGGGCCACAATCACATCAGCTTTTGGATTTTTCAAGATATCCTGCGCAGTCAAATTATCCACTTCGCGATTCAACGCAACAATTCCACCAAATGCAGATATCGGATCGCACTCAAATGCTTTGGCATATGCAACGCCTATATCATCTTGGTCAAGAGCGACACCGCAGGGATTGGCGTGTTTTACAATGACTGCAGCGGGAGATTCATGGCTAAGTTCAAACACCAATCGCCACGCCGCATCAACGTCAAATATGTTCAGGTAACTTAGCTCAAGGCCAGCAAGCAACTCCATCGATGAAAGCCAGCTTGAAAAAGACAAGCTTTCATAAAGCGCACCTTTTTGGTGCGGATTCTCACCATATCGAAGGTCATGTGTCTTGGTGAGGTCAAGCGTCAGGTGATCCGGCAAGATCTCGTCTTGCTTGCCGTAAAGCCAAGCCGAAATCGTTCGATCATATTTTGACAATAGAGCAAATGCTTTTGCCGCTAGGTGCCGCTTGGTCTCATAAGAGATAGAACCAGCGGTTTTTAGCTCTGTAACCAATCCGTCGTAATCAGCAGGAGAAACAACTACCGCAACACTTGCGTGATTCTTAGCGGCACCACGAATCATGGAGGGTCCACCTACGTCAATTGTTTCAATTGATGGTGAGCTTGGAAATGGATAAAGATTACATACCACAACGTCAATCGGATATATTCCAAGCGCCTCTATGTCAGCCATATGCGACTCTTTAGACCGATCTGCAAGGATCCCGCCGTGTAGATTTGGATGGAGTGTTTTCACCCGACCGTCGAGCATTTCAGAAAATCCTGTAATGTCCTCCACGCTGAGATGGGCAATACCAGCTTCGCTCAGCATATTTGACGTGCCACCACTTGCAATCAACTCATAACCAAATGACGTCAGTGCTGCTGCCAGTTCTGTAATTCCTGTCTTGTCGTAAACCGACAGAAGTGCTCTCATTTTTCTCCTCGGAACCTTTATAAATTCTTCGTCCGAAGCGCGTATTCTTGCTGAAAGCTAAAAAAATCGGCTTCGGTATCAGCATCCAAAAATGCATTGTACTCTTGGATGGTCTTGGGATAGAGTAGGCGTTCCACAGTCTTTATTCTCTCATGCAAAGTTGCCTCAGTGTCACCAAACTCGACCGGAACCGCCTGCTGAGCCAAGATTGGGCCAGAATCGACGTCAAGAGTGGCTAAATGTATCGTGCATCCAGTCACCCTGACACCATAGTTAAGCGCTTCACTCACCGCATGCCAGCCCGCAAATGCGGGCAACAAAGATGGATGAGTGTTTAGGATCCGCCCACCATAAATATCATGAATCGGTTGGGCCAACACAGTTCCAAAACCAGCCATTGCAATCAGTTCGATACCAGACATTTGAAGTTCGTCCGCCACTTTTTTTGTGTAGTCCATCCTATTAAATGACGACGAAAAATCTCCTCGATAGCACCTAGACAACGATATTTCATGTCTATCAGCTAGCGTTTCCCCTTTACATGGCCGATCCACGACTACCAACGAAACGTCGATACCCCACTCGATGATTGACTCGAGGATGGTACCACTACCTGAAGCTAGTACCGCAATTTTCACCCAATCCATCGTAGGAGCTTTAGTAGGTTCAACAAGCACTCGATCAACTCAGTTTCAAGCCCTGTCGAAAAATTTCCAAACTTAAGATATGCTTGCTGTCACAGAAATTGAAAAAGCAACCGCGTCCAATAACTTCTCAACTTATTCAACACTGGTCATTGACTAGAAATACATACGGAACCATCTAGTCATTACAATTTGCGCATGACCACAATTTTGCGCAAAAAATGAAATATTTCGCAGAAATTCGCTGTCTGACCTGAAAGTTTATGCTAATAAGTAGGATATGATTCTCGTAGAAGCTTTTCAGCTCGCTCTAAAAAATGCCCTAATCCCACAAGGACGCGCTAGTCGCGCCGAGTATTGGTGGTTTGTATTAGCCAACCTAGTTGTTGGAATCGTAATTGCAATTCTAACGCGTGTTTCCGGCATATTCGTAATTGTGAATATTCTCTATACGCTAGCGATCATCGTTCCTGGGTTAATGATTGCCATAAGACGGATGCACGACACCAACAAAAGCGGATGGTTCCTTTTGATAGGCATAATACCAATTGTCGGATCGATTGTCCTAATTGTCATGCTTGCGCAAAAAGGGACCCCCGGTATGAATAACTACGGTACGCCTTCGCTTGCGCTCAACAGATAAATGTACACAGATTTTATCAAGATAGCCCGAGTTGGTGGTCTTGGCTCGGAAATGTAAATCTTCGAGCGTCGGTACATTGAGCTCATAACATAACTCGGCACTTTCGGATTCAGTCGATGCCCCTCAAAAATCAGGTAGTGAGTTTTTCATGCTGCAGAACTTGGGTCCTAGCCATCCAAGTTCTGCGCCTGTCATAGTCATTGTCCAGGTTCCAGACGGCATTTTGGATGAATTGATAGATCCCAAAATGCCGTCTGGAACCTGGACAAGCGTGTCTTTAGAACTAAAAACCAAACGCCTTCTCAAGCTCTTCGACAATTCGACCTGCAACTTCCACCTCTATCCAATATGCATTTGCCCGTTTCGTCAAAGTCTTCGCTTTAATGCTCTCGGAGTGCCCAATTCGCCCCGTGATACATATAACCACATCTTGAGGCCGTAGCCCTGTGCAGGATTTGAGGTTTGGCTTCTTGTTCCTCTCGGCTTGCAGCCATTCAATTTTCGACTTATTGATAGAGCAACGTCCAGAAAGTTCACTAATGACACGATCCTCGCGCTGTCCACCAACTATCTTTACTTTTGCACCATCGAGTCGTTGCACGCATTTCTCTAGCAAGGAATTCTTTAATTCCGCATTTGGTTCGAAACAAAGTTCGATTTCGTCCGGCGGTGGCGGCACGCATTTTACGGTTGTTCGGGGTTCGCTCCAATGACGCGAAGATGTTGCAAGTCCTAAAAAATCAGGTGCGTCCGTGTATGTTGCCGGTATGTCGAGTAAAAGCGCACAGACGGCGATATCCGGTCCACAATATTCTGGAAATTTACGTAAAGGCTTTTTTAAACATTTTGCAGCGATTTGGCGAGATAGTAATGAATTGACCGCGCGCATACGTTCTCGACGGGTATGAGGTAGCCAATTGTTCTCGCCGTTTGCGGCAATCTCGCAAAGCATAACTTCCTGAGTAGCCAGGGCAAAGGTTGCAGGCCCGAGGTGCACTCTCCCGTCAACATTCCAATCCATTATTCGCACCCAAAAGTCCTTCCAATCTTGCGCCTCATTCGAAACTGGTGGGACCAATAGAGCTGGGTCAATTAACAGTTGACCAGTCATTTGCTGGATAGTCTCTGCGTTATTACCTTCACTAATTTAGCTGCGTCTCGTGACCCTTCATCAAAGAAGCCCGTTGGCCATTCATTGAGGTCACCATATTCATTCAGTTCTAAGCATCGAAATTTAGTTATTCCTTGCTTTTGTTCACCAAAATAAATTCCGATTTCGGTCGGGTCGAGCCGTTGTTCTACGACCCGAAGTCGCAACCGATTAATTAGGCTTTCACTGTGTGTCTCGACGACGAGTCGAATGTCTTGTCGCGCTGTAGCCAAAAAATCTCCCAGGCGAGATTGAACTGCCGGATGGAGGTGAAGTTCGGGCTGTTCAAAAAGTATTAACGTTCCTTCCTCTACCGCTAACAGCGTCACAACAACAGGAAGAAGCTGACTCGCTCCCACGCCTATAGTCGTGAGGTCGCGATCTGTGCCATCCTTTTCGAGACGGATAGTGCGTCCAAGCTTACCGCGATCGCTAACGGAGATTCGAGTACCGATCCCCAGGTATTCCACCCAAATCGAAACTGCTTCCAATAGCGGCCCGAACTGAGGCTCGCCGAAAGGATCTGTGTATTCAATTGAACGCGAGCGCATTCGAGAGAGAAGATCTGCAGTAAACTCTCCGTGAGAGCCCACTGGTACAGGCCGACTACCACGGCCCATCGGGTAGACAACACGAGGTTCATCACGTAGCGGTCCGAGATAGCGAATCGACTGAGCAAAATTCTCAAGCGCAACCGTACACGAAGTCAAGTATTCGAAAGGCGCCGAATATGTGGCATCTCGCTCGACTCTCCTCGCGAACATTAGTCGCCCCGAACCTCGTAATCCTAACGTGGGACGCGCCAATGGCTCGGCCTCCCAATTCGGCATCGCCTTAACTATCTCGTCCTTAAGGTGCAATAATTCATCCGACGATAGCTCCTTTAGAAGCTTATTGAAAGATGTTCCGCGTAGAATACTTGGATTTGCCTCCCTAAAACGCCGAATTACCGGGAACAGGTCAACAGTAATGCGCTGCTGAGTTATAAGATATAGCAACTCGCGCGGCGGTTCTCCAGCTTGAGCAGTCTTGAGGAGGATTTCTGCGTCACGCCTTTTTTGGTGCATGGTTTTACGAAGATAAATTGCTTCGGGGAGAAGCCCGGCCATTTGGATAAACATGAGACCATGACGTTTAAGGCCACGTATGTGCGACACCCTTAAAAAGTTCGCAGGCGATCCAACATCGACTAAACCCAGACTGTCTCCGCGTCGCAGCTCTGAAGAATAGGTCCGGCTAGCACGCGTATCTCGGACTGCTTCAAACAAGACATCAGTCGCGTCCCGAAGCGAAAGACTTTGTACAATAAGGTCACCGTGGTTTATAACCAAATCTATACTTATCACAACTTCGACGGGTTGATCGCTCGACGAATTATTTGGAATAGAAACAGCCGCCTTTACTGTTACCACTTTCTGGTCAGTACGCACTACGTCAATCGCTTCTCCAAGCGAGACCACCGGCCCGTTGAGAGTTAGCTGACTCTCATTCGTGCACTGTGCCAAGAGTAAGATACTTTGGATCAGTGACGATTTACCAGCAGAGTTAGCACCAACAAGTACAGATAACCTCCGAAGGTCGAAACTGGCGTTTTCAATGGATTTGAAGTTGTCGACACCCCAACGCACAACTTGAACACGCGTCATCCTGCGGCGTGATCTAATGTTTGGATCTAACATACTCATTATAGAACCCCAAAATCCACAGTCATTTTCATAAGCAAATCTTATGTACATAAGTGAACTGTTTCAAGGCAACACCGTCAGCACAACTATCCGTGTAACCATTCCGACAAGCAACATCCATTGATTCCGTTCTATCGCATCGCTCGACGTCCTATGGGATCGATCGACCAATGAAGTTAGTATTCCATTCACATATTATGGTTCTGATTGTGATTCCATTGACTGTGCCTAAAAAATAATAGAGAAAATTTTCTCATAGTTTAAATCCATGCCGTATTATTAGCTAACAAGTATGAACCTGCAAGCCATTTCTCACAGTATTCTCGCGCGTTTTGCATATGTTAGATACGCTAATTTGGAATTACTTGCGCCAGGAGTAAACGTCATCGTTGCCTTCGATTTAATTCTTATTGTGGATGTAATAGCGCCCGCGCACAATCCTAATAATAAGTTAACCGGATGATCAAAGTAATGCACCGCAGCTCCAATCATTGCCCCGGCCGATATTTTCCCACTACTAAGCTCGACTGACAAATCAAACCAACTGAGCTTCTTAAAACGCTCTGTTTGAAGTTTATCGATGGCACTCAGGCTATCTTTCAATCTTAAAACTGCCTTATTTGTTGAAAATGAATGATCGGGCGATCCAAAAATTTCCAAATATAGCTCGTCTATCGAATCGTGCAATTCGGCGAGTTGGTCGTTACGTTTTAGCTTAAATTCGAGAAGTTCGTCAATGGCTGTGTCAGAAGAAGGAACGGGTAAAGCGTTAACTAGGTCTACGCGAATCGTATTATTCAGTGTCAAGAACTTTGGCGGAAGGTTCAATGCATCTCCGAACTGAAGAATAACCGAATCAATAGCCTCATCCTGGACAAGTTGACCCGCCGCGATACTCTGGCAGGAAAGAATTGCATTTGCAACCTCATTTCCATGAAAAGCACCTTGAAACTCGATTCTTGGTCTCTGAATAGCGCTGCAACGAAGCAATTCTGCCTCATCGGGAATGCTAATATGGACTAGATTGTCTCCTGGAATTACGCTTTTATCCCAATACATTAGATAGAATCGCACCTCCTGATGCGAAATTGTTCGCTTAATCTCAAAGTCATGTAGCAAAGATCTAACTATGGCAGGAGACCCAACTACCCCTCTGTTCATCCAAAACCTCCAATCGTGTGTGGTCTCCGGCGTTCCAAGTCACTAAATCGAAAACGTCATCTGAGTAAAAATTCCCTTATTTCAATTCTGCTTTTCGTATTGCCACTATCATAGAACCAAATATAGTTCTGTGTGGCTTTTTATAACACTACAAACGATGTACTCACTCGAAATCAACTCTCCAGTTCCACTTCATACATTCAATTTTTCTTGAACCTGTATTTTGATGGAAAACAAATTGGATGGAAAAAGGAGCGAAAAGATTATTCAAATCGATAACCGAGGAGAACAGATTGCCAAAGTTGGACAGACATCGTCCTAGAGTGGCACCGAGTAATGCAATAGCAGCGCTTGAGATCAGAAGGGGGATTAGTCGTCATAATGGGTCAAGTGTGACTCACTTTTTCTACTTTACATTACTCGTACGTCGATGATCCTGACATATAGGGCATGAATTAGAACAATTTAATTTTCGTCAAAGCCCTGATTCTTAAACTTTAGTGCCGTAGCGTTCTCGCTAACGATCCGTATAACTTGATCCGAAAAACCGTGTTCGTCATACGCTTCAATTTCAAGGCTGACATTGACTCGTACTCCGGTAAGTGCGGCTGTAGTAAGATGAACAATTACCTCGTTGTATATCCTAGAAACCTCACTGGCTTTTTCTGGGTCGAGTTCGACTGTTGCATGGTAACGTCGAATGAGCTTTGGAATCTTCTCGGGTCGATGCGGTGTTCTCACATCGTCGAAGTCTGGTAGTGCAGGCAATCCATCAGTTGCTTCGCGTTGCTTTTCCACCGCTGTTCTGTCTTTGGTCATTTGTTCGATTGCTACCGTTGGTTTTACTAATAATCCATGGCTGCCATCAACAAGGTCAATGCGTTCACCTGCAACAAGTCCTTGATATCTCCCTAGGCTTTGGTCGTATCCTTCTGCAAAAGCAAAAGTTTCGTGTTGCCAGGTCAGTAGTTTTACTCCATCTTCAATTGCACGATAGAGCACCGAAGGACTAGTAAGACGAGGTAGATAGTTGTAGCTAGCAAAGTACTCAACTAGCTTGGCGATCGAAACACTGTTCTCTGGCCATAGTGGGATACGATCCAATGCCATACGAAGCCGGGTACCTCCCATTGACACAAAAAGAAGTTCGTCGCTTCTAAGTTTCTTGAAGGCACGAGATATCAATGAATCATTAGCGCTTAGACGATATGAGGCTAATTTTACAGCCTCAGTTGGCGTATTTTGAGTCGGCACCAAGAGCCATTGGTATGTCTCTGGCAGCTGACCGGCTGCGCGTTGATCAGCTGTAACTTTTTGGTTTTCAGCCTGACGAACTTGAAATGGTGTCAAGTTGAGTGCATCTTTTTCCACGAGTACATCTTCCCAAGCCAGATAGTACCTAATCGCTGAATCGAGTTCAACTAGTCGTGTTTGATCGGGGACAAGAAATACCACGGTGTTTCTATATTGTCTTTGTGCATTTCCTCTAGATTCAAGAAGTTCTAAAGCGAACTTTTCAGCTGGACTCTTTTGGGTTGGGTCTCTAACGTAGCAATACTCAGGTCCAAGAATTACAATACGTGTCGAAACATCGTCGGGAACGTCTCCGCCAAAACTCGGCATTAGATGATAAGCTGCAAAATCAGTTGATGCGTCAATTTGTAGCTTTAGCCGTTTTCTTAGTTCCTTTACCACCCTCTCTGAATTATTCCGAAGCAACTCTGCTTTGTCTTCGACCAGCTTGGTTACCGTTGGCTGGGTATCAAACCAATACCTTGTATCGTCACTATAAAGATACGTTGCGGCTGTGGTCAAGCGTCGTAGTGCATCGCTGAACTTGCCAGGTGGCTCGCCAGGCATAACGCATCCCAATTTTACCCTTCGAATATCAAGACCTTTATTTGCAGCATTTGCAGTTGGCGCAGATCCAAGATACACAGTACGGGTTACTCTTCGACATGCTAGATATTTCCCAAGTTCAGAGTTCTGGCCATCAAGTCGAACTGGGAGGGAATTAGTCCCATCGACGTCCTTATCGATTACGGGTGTCCAATTGTCAGGTAAATACCTAGTCAACTCGGATCGTACTTGGTCATCGTCCATTGGAATATGGGCGGGCATGATAAGCGAACTTGTATTGCCACTACGCCAAAGAGAATGAATCACCGCTGCCATTAGCCGTAGCACGCCTCTGGTTCTCTGGAATTTTGCTAGTGTTGACCAATCAGAATATAACCGCTCGAAGACTTCGGGATGGATTGGATAAGCGTCACGCAGACTTTTTTCGTAATCGGGCTGACGGCATTCTCTTGGGAATTCATCTGGATTAGCTGTATAAAGGTCAAAAAAAGCTCGAGCCACTTTGTCTCTAGCTACGAACTGTTCCCGCGAGGATAAAGGGTTGAACAAACGACGGCGCACGATCTCAAAGCTCTCTTCAGCACTTGCTGGCCGCCAAGTAGCTTCTACTCTTCCTACCGCGTTTCTAAGTCTCTCTAGTGCTGTTCTTCCTCGCTCGCCACCAACTTCAATGTCTTCTGCGTTCGAGCTTGAGTAGCCAGAGGTATCAGATGCTGGGAGACTGACAACCAAAAGACAATGATCCGCAGCACTCGCTGATTCAGTCAATGCTTGGGCAAATGTGAACTGAGTGTCGAAATTGCCACCAGCCAAGTCGAAATCATCATGTAATTGGCGCGCATAGGCAACCCATTCGTCAATTAAAATTAGACAAGGACCGTAGGTATTCATTAGCACCCGTATTGCATCACCGGGACTCGTACCTTTTAGGTCATCGTTTGCTATTACGTCATAGGCGGCTTTGCCCCCTAATTGATAAGCAAGCTCTCCCCATAAGGTATGTACCTTGGTACCGTCTGCTTTGACACTTGGAGATGACGGTGAAATTTTAGTGCCAACCAATATGACTCGTTTTACCAATGGAAGCTTTTCAAGTCCCGATTCACTAAGAATCTCATCAACTCCAAGAAGTTTTGCGGGCTCAGCACTAGCAAATAGGTGATAAAGCGCGAGCATCGAGTGAGTTTTACCGCCGCCAAAATTAGTCTGCAGTTGAATGACTGGGTCACCTCCAGTACCTGCGATCCTTTGCATTGCACCTTTTAGTAACCCTTTAAGGCTTTGTGTGAGATAAGTTCGCTTGAAAAACTCTTCTGGATCTTGGTACTCAGATGACCCTTGCCCAAGGTATACCTGCCAAAGATCAGCAGCAAACTCGGCATTTTGGTAACTATTTTTAGCCACATCTTCGTGCGGAGACACGATCTCTCGCCATGGTGGAAGCGCTATCGTCCCTTGTGATTCAACTGTTGCTAATGAAACTTTTCTTCTTTCACCCCTTGATTGTTCTTCATGTCGAACCCTTAGGATTTCAGCTTTTGATTTAGCAACCTCTTGAGCTTCTGACACCGCTGAAACCGAATTTAGTAATCGCTCTGCTGAATCAAGAGCGCGATAGGTGTCATCAAAACTAAAAGCTTGTTGATGCGCCCAGTTATTTCGTGCAATTCGAAGTTCGGATACCAAGTTTCGCTCAGAATGACCAAGAGTTCCTCTAAAAACTTGGTTCCAGTAATCCCACATGATCGTCAAAAGCACTGAAACATCCCATTGATTTGATTGTTTCTTTGAATTGATATAATCATTTTGCAGCAAAGTTGGTCCAAGTTTTTCACTTGACGTCTTCATGTTATTTACGAGTTCACGCTCCACATAAGGCGCCAGACCCGCTCGAAGGAGCTCGAGAGCTTTCCCCACGCGTTCATAATTTGAGACTGCCACTTTCGTATCCCCTTAGAAAAGACCCGGTTGACTACCCGTGGCTCCGGATTTGTGCGATCCAGCGAGTCGAGAGATTTCAGTCCAACTCTGCACTAATGCGTTATAAGAAAGTGCGTCCGCGGACCGTCCGCGTCGCTCACTAATGACAAAGAGCCGATATGCAAGTTCCAATGCCATATCCCCATAGTTGCCTAGTTTTGCAAGCGTTATTCCAGCACTTACTTCATCGCTAGATTGCAAAATTCTAATGACCTGGTGTAATGCTTCCCAGGCCGACAGTCTGTTGTCTGATTCTGGATCCCAATTGGCATCAAGTTCGCTTGGCCTCAACAGCCTTACCTTACCATGGCTAGATTCAGCTATTCCACCAGCAACGATTCCTTGAACAGAAGTATTCTTAGCCTTAGAAAGTGTCTCAGCTGTTCCGTAGTCTCCAGCATCAAATCCAAACTGGTCAAACCAGGCGATTGCCCATCTGGTATCAGCATCGAAGTCTCCTTCTTGAGCCGATAGAACTTCATCAAGCGTCTGGTTGATAAGCGACAACGCTTCTTTCACAGTCACTGCATTACCATCAGCGTTGATCACTTTTGAATATGAAGTGTAGATAGCCATCCCTGGTCCAATGGCAGCTTGGGCCAAGTCAACAGGGGCAATGTTGGTTTCTTGTAGTGTCGCAAATGCTTTTGGAAATTCTGCTTTAAGTGCCCCAATAAATTCTCCCCGAGTAGCTGGTTGGGCGTCTATTTGGCGCTGGCGACAAACGAGTACGATTGACGAGGCGAGTGCGTTGGTTCCTTGGCCGATCATGCGGTTTGACAACTCAGTTCGCATTGGCCAGGTGCCTGTGATCGCAAATCCGGCTACGACAACTGCTTCAAGAAAAGTCTCCCAGCCGGTTGACGATGTTCCAGACTCGTTGTCAGTTTCGCTTTGCTTGAATGCGTAGTAGATAGCAACGGGAATTCCTGGATGGGATAGTTTTGCAAGTTGCGCCATAGCTTTTGTCATACCATCCATAAAAAACTCTTCGGCTTGTGATTGCCCGCCATGTCGATACGGGGTGGCGACGAGCTCTTCAGATTTTGGGACCGCCAAAGTGGCAAAAACTTCAGGGTATATATCTTGCAATGCTCGGCGCAGCCACGTGTAGAAGAAATCTGATAAGTCCGCATAACCAATATTGTCGTAATAGGGCGGGTCTGTTGAAATGACCTTGTCGGTCGAGATTATCTGGGTTTGAGCGTCCAGTTGGATAGCCACTCCAGCAGTAATCGCAGGAAAAGCCGCTAGAGCCTTGGTCGTCCAGTCATACATGGCTTTCCAGTTCCCACTGGAGGTTGAAAAGGGGTTTGTTTCAGCGAAGTCCCAATTCATCGGGATGGCTTGACGACCGAACGTATTCCTAATTAATTGCTTTGAAATGTGCCAAGTACAAATCGACGACCAATAGTCAGCGCATTTGTCCACGACGAACCCCAAATACACGCCTACCGCTTGCGCATACCCCTTTGCACCAATTCCACCGTCCGCAATTCCAACCCCGTCATTGCTCATCCCCGCTTCAAGCGCATCTATTTCAATCTCTTGGATCATCAAAGCAATCAGATCAGAAAACGTGGTTAGGGCGAGGAGCTGACGCTGAGTGAAAAGATCTGCAAACGAATTCATGCCGTAAAGCTGGACGCGGAACCCCAGAGCCTCGTCTGGAAGTGCGAGTTCGGGCCTCCAAGGCGGATCCGCTTTTCGAGCCAGGTCCTCTTGATCCTGTGTCGGAGAAAGATAAACCCGTCCACGCACACCTTCGCAAACAATGGCCATCAACCGCGACCCCATCCGTCCTTCTTTGCCCTCTGTTCGCAAATACTCAAAAGGCATTGGGGTTCCAGACATTAAACAGGTCCCGCCCCCTGATCGCTTGACTGTTCCTTCAACCCGCGGTTTACCGCCAACCCGCACCATAAAGTCATAGCCACTTTGGTCTTCGCGGATCACAGGATCAACCCAGGCTTCTTTGCCTGCTTTGGTAGAAAGCGCAAACGAAGAAACCAGCGGTACTTCAATCTTTGAAAATGCCGGGTTTGGGCTATACACTGTTCTTGCCCACAAATAGGCAATCACAGTTAGTTCTTGATTTTGGTAATTGGCTAGGTCAGGCCTTGAAGTAACCATTTCTTCGGTTATCAATATTTTGGGATAGAATTCGCCAATTCGCTTTTCGGCCTCTTCGCGCATCCGAGATCCGTAGTACGAAACATCTTCCGCCAACCCTTGTGCCCCAAAGTATCTCTGGCGCATGGACACGGCATTTTTTCGCGCTTTTGGATTGATTGGATCTAGATTGGCGAACTTGGGTGGGATCTCAATCATTGCTTTGTTGATTAGAACTGCAACTGGATTTAGATCAGAAGCATTGCTTTCTAGGCCCAGACGTTGTGCTTCAAGTGGAATTGCACCGCCACCAGCAAAGGGATCGTGAAACGCTGGCAGCACTTCGGGATTGAAAAGCTCGCCAGCCCGCGGATGATTCACATTCTCTTTGCATGTCAGTCGCCAGGATTTCATAATTTCGCCATGTGCTTCTGCTAAAAGCTTGGCATCAGAAGTGTTTTCCCATAGCACAAGCTTTTCGATGATGCGAAATAGCCGCTCGCGCTCTTTGTGTTGATCCTCTTCAGTAGGGAAGAGTTCTGGATGCGAAGATGGGTCATCGACCAACTGGGCAAAAAGGACTGCACGTGCGGTGGCAGTTGGTTTTCGTGACCACCACAAATGCAATGTTGAGGGATGTCCATGAC
>JAJYGT010000150.1 GCA_021785005.1 Actinomycetes bacterium | reverse complement strand
TAAGAACTCCACATCAGGAAAGATCGGATTCACTATCTTTGGAAGTGTCATCATGCCATACTTTGAAGTTAGAATGCATGTTCGCCGTAATTGTGGTCGCTTGCTTATTTGAACTGGAGTTACGCTGCCACTGGTATTTTTTGGATCCATTGTTCTGGGAGCTCGATACCCTTGTTTAGGGGCACCTTCGACCCAGGCAAAAAATCCAGGCTTTACTCCAAACGCAGCATTTGAGTCCCCATGAAATGCCTTTTCAAAAGCACGAGTGATTCCAATACCATTTTCATGTTGGGAAAAATCGTCGTATTTGTCATAACTCGGGAAATCCTTCTCGGCCAAAAGATAGTATTCGTCAGACGCATAGATCATTCGTTTGTCCAGTTGTGACAAAAACACCTCTTGCATTGCATCAACGGCATCTACAATTTCTTGGGCTTCTTGTTTTGTATGGGATCTCATCCGCGCTTCATTTGAAAATTTAGAAACGCCAAGTGGCACCGCAGCAACGTCAGCTAGATCCGGGTATTGATCCAATATGCCAAGCAAAGTCTCTTCAAAAAAAGCCCCATCGTTGATGCCAGGACAAACAACAAGCTGACCATGGATTTCAATGCCCGCATCCAAAAGTGCCGATAACCAACGAAGAGACGTTGCTCCTCGTTTATTTCGCAACAATTCAGACCGAAGATCGGGATTAGTCGAGTGAATGGAGACAAAAAGCGGGGATAACCGCTCGGTAATGACTCTTTCTAGATCTGCTTCTGTGAAGCGGGTAAGGGTAGTGAAATTACCGTATAAAAATGAAAGTCGGTAATCATCATCTTTCATGTACAGGGTTTTTCTAAGACCCTTTGGCAATTGATAGATAAAGCAAAACTCACAGTGGTTATCACAAGTTCGAATTTGATCAAAGATGGCTGATGATACTTCAATCCCAAGGGGGCTACCTGCTAGTTTTGCTACTTCAAAATTAAATTCGAGACCACCGCGAAATATAACTAGATCAAGTTCTGGTTCCTCAACTAGCATTTGATATTGAATAATGTCGTCAATTTCTTGACCGTTGATGGTAACAATTTCGTCCCCAGGTACTACACCCACCTCGAATGCGGGGGAATTCGAATCAACGGATAGAACAACGGGTCTGGACAATTAATTTCACCTAATGCTTTGGAGCTAGTATTAAACTATGGCAGTTGAAAAAGTGTTACTTGCAAAGCCTAGGGGCTTTTGCGCCGGTGTAGAGATGGCTATCAAAGCTTTATCCTGGATGGTAAGAGTCTTTGAACCACCAGTCTACTGCTACCACGAGATCGTTCACAATAAAATAGTGGTGGAACGATTTACCAATGCGGGGGTAATTTTCGTCGACGATCCCTCTCAGGTACCCGAGGGATCCCCAATAATGTTATCGGCACATGGATCTTCTCCAAAAACGGTAGACGATGCAAGGCGGATCAGCAGCATTTCTATAAATGCGGTATGTCCTTTAGTCACCAAGGTTCACCATGAGGTAAAAACCAGGGCGAGCCGTGGCTTTGAAATTATCTATATTGGCCACCATGGCCATGACGAAGCCCTTGGCACGATGGCGGTCGCACCAGACGCCGTTCATTTAATTGAAACTCTTGAGGAACTCGAAGCGCTACCTAAAATTTCCAAACCAATAGCACTATTAGCCCAGACAACTCTAGCTGTAGATGAGTGGCAAGCAATTGCGATCAGGGCTAAAGAGCTATACCCGGAATTGTGGATGCCGGGCAAAAGCGATCTTTGTTTCGCCACCACAAACAGACAGGGCGCCCTAAAACAACTAGCTCCGATTGCAGACGTTACGATCGTCATTGGTTCGCCGAATTCTTCCAATACTCTCGCTCTAGAAAAAGCAGCTCGGCGCACTTCAGATTCGATGGTCTATCGGGTGAATTCCTACGATGAACTGCCTGACAATATTACGGGTACAGTAGCGATAACTGCTGGTGCATCCGCCCCTGAGGAACTCACCCGCGAGATAATTTCATTTCTTTCTCCAACTCAGGGCTTCGATGAAGTTGAAGTAGTGCATGAACAAGAGTACTTTCCACCTCCGAGAGAACTTAGGGAATTTATCAAATCACTTGCCTACGTTAGCTCATTTGCCTTTGGTGAAGGTGTTCCAGCAACTTTGCCCCTTGATGATGACCCCGAACACGGTGCATCAGAAGTAATCTTTAATTTGGCATCAGCTACCACTAACTAGTTGTGTCGCTCGTTGGTGTGAGCCAGGCTTCAAATAATTTCTCAAAGTAACCTTGGCATGAAACCTAGACGCACCTCGACACGAATTGAGCTCGACCTGCTAGTTCGTCAATCCAGCACCCTTGCGCCTGTTGCAAATGCCACATAGTATCTGCAAATTTGCCTCAGAGGTGGCGCCTCCAAGTGAAATAGGAATTACGTGATCGAACTGGAGCTCGACTTGAGACCCACAATTATTACATTTACCCTCATCACGCGTCCAAACTAACATTTTCAAGTCATCTGGAATCGCACCTCGTTTATTCGTAGCAACCTCTACTTCAACAGCGACGGTTGCTTTGGCGCGATCAATGCGTAGCCTTTGTTGTTTTTGACGCACTATAAGAAGTGCATATACATCTTCCTGGGATAGACCGTCGTTATCCCAATAGAACAAATCTTGGAACCACCAATAACTCCGGTCGCCTAATTCAGCAAGTTTGACCGGCATTTGTTTTTGTTCCTCTACCAACTCTCGAAACTCGCCTTTGCGATATTTAGCGATACGATAAGTGGTAGATCCAAGTGCCAGGTCCAACCACCCGCTGCCACTCATAAATCCGGTGCTGAATGAAATTTCAATATTCTCAGCTCGTCGAAGCATAATTTCTAAGATAATAGCACTGACAGATATCATTTGGTAATCCCGCGCGAATGTCAAAATTCTGCCTTAGATCACTTTCGAGATTGGCGACCTTGTTGTTGGTGGATTGCTCTATTGGCATAAAGATTCAACAAAGCTGTCGATTGATGAGGAATCCTGGTCATGGGTAGTTACTTGGGTAGATATTCTTGGTATGCACCCTGTGGCGAACAATGCGTCGGCAGTGAGTAACGTCAATCGTCTACCATGTCGACAAAAACAGATAACGAGTTACCCGTAAGTCATTAAATTCAAGTTGAAGTTTGTCCAAATAGGTTGATACATTCCGCTTCGTGGACATCTTGTTTCTTTTGCGCCGTTGGGATATTGGCAGTACCAGTGTTAAAGACCTACCTGATATATCCGTCAGGAGAGCAACCACTGGCAGAATCGCAGTTGGTTGTTGAGACAATCGCGATTTAGATACCGACAACGCAATTGCAAATATCAATTGCGTTGTCGGTATATTGAAACCGGACTAATGCACTAATGTGTGCTAGTGCGTAAGGATTACTCAAGTCTAGAAACTGCTTCATCTAACAAGCGTTGCAACTCGGTCTCAAGTGAACTCGTAAGTTCTTTTATCTTGGAACGTGCAATTCTCTTGCCCGCCGGGTCATAGGTAACTGATTCTAGAAGTGGCTTGCCAATCACCATTACGCAACGCTTGGGTCTTGGAAACTTTGTGCCCTTTGGCCAAGCATCTGAGCTTCCTGCAATACCCACCGGAATAATTGGTACCTTGGCTTTTAGCGCAATAAAAGAAGCGCCATCGTGAATATCTTTTACCGTCAGTCCATCTCGTCGACCGCCTTCTGGAAAAAGCACCAGAGACTGTCCATGAGTTAAAAGCGATACACACATATCTACGGCCTCACGATCCGCGAGATCGCGATTTACGGGAATTCCGCCTAGAGCTGAAAAGACCTTCCCAGCCCAGCCTACTTTCCAAAGAGAATCTTTTCCCATATATCGAAGCCCGTGTTTGGTAAGTGACGCGGTGAGGATTGTGTCTAGATTTGATCGATGAACAGGCGAAATTAAAAATGGCGGCGATGGAACATTCTCGGTACCGATTACTTCTACGTGAAAATAACTCTTATTGACCACTCGCGCTAAAAAGCGCGCAGTACCAGAAACTTTGCGGTCAATACCATTTGGCACCAGGCGTACTTCATGTCCACCTACTATCATTAGGTTCTGTGAGTTTTGTGTCAAAATAATTATCCTTTTCTTGCACTCCAACCTGTACTCGCAACCTTCATTGCAATATGTTGGCCGCCTAGGTACTAGCTAAATCGCAACTTACGCAATTTTTAGCTTCATTTACCAATTCTGCCAGATCATTCACCTCAGCTAAGTCGTATGAGATACAAGCCGTAAATCTCATCGGTGATCTCAGAAATTGTACGGTCTGAGGTATCAATTTGAACGGCGTCGTCGACTATTGTCAAAGGATTAACAGATCTAGTGATATCTCGTTGGTCGCGTCGGAGCAGCTCATCCGCACTCACTTCGTTCCTACGCTGGCTACGAACTTCGTCATGGGCAAACAGATGAATTTTTAAACCCGCATTTGGCATTACAACTGATGCAATATCGCGACCCTCCATCACAATACCATTGGTCTTTGACCCAAAATCACGCTGCCAACCAACTAGGTATTCGCGCAACTCAGGAATTGTTGCAAAAAGAGACGCTGCTTCTGCGATTTCAGGCTCTCTGATCTCAACAGATATGTCGATTTGATCTAAAAAGATTCGACCGTCATTGAATTCAAGAGTTGATTTTCTAAGGGCATCAATCAACTTATCCACATGCGTGGTAGTTAGCGCTTGTCGTAGTGCCAACAAACCAGCGGCGCGATATGTTGCTCCGGTATCTAAATATGACAAACCCGTCATTTCGCTTATCTTTTTAGCGATTGTCGACTTGCCGGTACCAGCTAGTCCATCAATCGCAATAGAGTGGGTTTCCCAATTTTCATTTTGCACAATTAATAGAAGCTAACCGCTTCTAGAGCAACTCCTTGTCGATTCACAAAAGCAACCATTATTGTTCTCAAATTGGTGTTCCCAGCTAAATCACAGAAAATATATGCACATTCTGCAGAAAAGACGATAAGAATGATGGCGTGGCAAAAAATAGATTTCCAAAAGATCGAGCACTTACCGCACGTATGGGACTCACGGTGTTTTTGCTCGGACTGTTATATGTAGTTTTCGTCGCGGCTTTGCTGGTGCTAAAGGTGGGTCTAGGTTTAGTATTGATTATCGCTGGTGGGCTACTTTTTGTACAGTACTTCTACTCCGATAAAATAGCACTTGCCTCAATGGGTGGAAAGATCGTTACCAACGAACAAGCACCAGAATTACAT
This sequence comes from Actinomycetes bacterium, assembly GCA_021785005.1. Lineage (GTDB taxonomy): Bacteria > Actinomycetota > Acidimicrobiia > Acidimicrobiales > Acidimicrobiaceae > Acidithrix. The sequence goes on along the minus strand of JAJYGT010000150.1, from coordinate 10,134 downwards.
GCGATCATTGATCGATTGTGTGCACTCGCTGATATGCCAAAACCAAGAGTCGCCATAAGCAACCAAGACATACCAAACGCTTTTGCAACTGGTAGAAACCCATCGAATGCAGTCGTGTGTGCGACAACGGGACTGTTACGTAGGTTGAACGAACAAGAGGTTGAAGCTGTTTTGGCACACGAACTCTCTCATGTGGCCCATCGTGATGTGGCGGTTATGACGATAGCTTCGTTTCTAGGCGTAGTTGCCGGATTTTTAACTCGAATTGAACTGTGGACAGGCGGATCCTTAGGCGGAGGACGTAGCAGAAATAACCAGAACAACTCAGGTGCTGGAGTGTTGATCTTTTTGGTAACAATACTTGTGTATGCGCTTAGTTTTATAATCACCCGAGCACTGTCACGTTATCGTGAACTTTCAGCTGATCGATCGGGTGCAATACTTATCGGACATCCTTCTGTGTTAAAATCCGCACTAATCAAGGTAACTGGCGAAATGGGCAGAATTCCAACTCGCGATCTAAGAAGCGCATCTGCATTCAACGCCTTTTATTTCGCGCCTGCACTCACTGCAGGAGGATTTGGCGGATTGTTTTCAACACATCCCAGTCTTCAAAAAAGAATCGAGCAGCTAGACCGTCTAGAGCGAGATCTAAAAGCCTAAAACATCTGCGAATTTCACGGTTCCACGCCCGGGTTCTAGAGAATAGTCTCTTTCAAGACGCGACAAGTGGACCTGGTCTACCGAGCAGAAAGCCCTGGCCATAGCGAACTCCAATTTCTCGCATAACGTCTAACTCAGATTCGGTTTCGATGCCTTCCGCCACCAACTCAGCATCGATATGGTTAGCGAAAACCGCTAAGGCGGAAGCTAATGCGCGTCGACGTGAGTCTGTGTTGATCGCCCTAGTGATTGAAATATCTAATTTAACTATTTCGGGACCAAGCTCAATAATATGTCTCATGCTCGCGTAGCCAGCGCCTGCGTCGTCCGCGGCTATTTTTGCGCCAACGACGCGAAATGGCGCTAACGCTCGTTCTAAAGAGCTGTAGTCGCTGATCACAGTGTGCTCCGTGATTTCAAACACTATTCGACTCCAGTCGATTTCGCTAAAAAATGTATCGGCGAAATGTCCCATAATTGCCATCGGTGATACATTGATTGACAAAAAGGATCCTTCGGGTAAGTCCTTTAGTGATCCAAGCGCAAGTTTCGTACTCTTTAGTTCAAGCTCAAGGCCGAGCCCCACACTATGCGCTTCGTCATACCAGAGATCAGGACTGCGGCGCGGCAACGTGGCGAAGCGCGAAAGCGCTTCATATCCTTTACACACTCCGGTTAACAGGTCCACAATAGGCTGAAAAACAATCGACGGATCTGGCGACCGAATTACGTTTTCGATTCGCGATCTGCGCAAATTGGACGCTTCTAACGTTTCCACGCGTACAGCTTTTAATCGTTCGCGCAGTTCTTGGTTTCCGTCGTGCAACTCTTGGTACGCGAACCGCATTCGAAGGTGGTTGCGAGTTCTTAGTGCCACTTCAACGCCATCGAGGGGTTTCGTAAGATAGTCATGCGCACCAAGATCAAAAGCGCGATGCAACGCTTCTGGGGTGGTGTCGGCGGTCATGATAATTACTGGCAAAAACTGCGAGCTTGCATACGCTGAAATGATATCGAGTAACTTGAAGCCATCAATGTATGGCATATTTAAGTCCAGCATCACCAAATCTGGTCGAATCGTGACTAACAAGTCAGAAACACGGCGAGAATCATTGGTCGTTACGACATCATGAAGTCCCGCCTTCATAAGTAAAAGTTCAAGGAATTTGGTATTAGATTCGTTGTCGTCGACGACGAGCACCTTCGCGAAGGACACCGAACTGAGTTGCCCTTCGACGTTCACGACGTCTCCGTCGGAACGACACCGACAAGGCTGTGGGGATCAGCTAGTATGACCAACACCTCTGCGACATCAAAAGGCTTGCTCAAATAGCGGTTCGCGCCCAGCTTCAGCATGCGCCGCGCGCTACTCGAATTGGCATCAGCGCTCAATATAACAACAGGAACATCTCTCATTGATTGGTTATTGCGAATTTGTGTCAACACATCTTCCCCAGACATGTCAGGCAGGTGTAAGTCGAGAATAACAAGATCGGGATGGTTGGCCACAACTAAGTCAATACCAGCTCTACCAAACGCCGAATGCAACAAGATAACTCCGTCGATATGGGTTACAAGTTGCTTGACAAGTGCGATATTCGACTTGTTATCCTCGATATATACAACACTTTTCGCCGGTGTGGCAGAAAAGGTCTTAACAGAAGCGACGGAAGAACCCGAACTCCTGAGATCTAGTATCCGAGGAGCATCCGTGATTGCGATATAAAATGTGAACTCACTCCCTTGCCCTTCAACGGATTTTACATCTATCCAGCCGCCCATCGCTTTCATGAGGCCTAATGAAAGCGCTAGACCAATTCCAGTCCCTTCCACCGCACCGGCATCCGCGCTAAGTCGGTTGAATGGAGTAAACACTAGTTTCATGTCAGACTCAGAAATTCCAACACCCGTGTCAGCGACGGTAACCGCTAAAAAGTTGTTGTCGTACTCCTCACATGCAATCCGCACCTCACCACCAACCCGATTGTACTTTATGGCATTCGAAAGAAGGTTCATCAGTACCTGTATGATTAGTCGTCGGTCAGCAAGCACCCACTTTGCACAAGGGTCCCCCGTCTTGAACTCAACCGTAATCTTTCGCGCAGTAATAAGGGGTCTAACCAATTCAAGTGTCTCGGTAAGGACCTCGCTTATAAAGACTGATTCAAGCGAGATTGAGAGCTTGCCGGCTTCAATCTTTGCGATGTCGAGAATCTCATTTATGAGCTCGAGTAGGTGCTTGCCGCCTCGTTCGATTTGGAGGACAGCCTCTTTCTGCGTGTCGCTAATCGAATCCATTAACAACAACTGAGCGAAGCCCAAGATTGCGTTCAGCGGAGTGCGTAATTCGTGACTCATTCGCGATAAAAATTCGCTTTTTGTTTGACTCGCCGAATCCGCACGCTCTCTTTCGTCACGCAGGTCTTCAAGAATTTTTGTTTCCTTCGTGACGTCTCTAATCACCAACAACAAGCTCCCGCTATGGGTGCAGTCTGTGACGCACGTCGCGCGTATTTCAAGTATCGATTGCTCTCCCGCTGCATGGTTACTACGAACCCTTACCACCCCGATGTCAGATACCCCATTGCGCACATCATCCATCGTGCGCCGAAACCCATCTCGATCATCTGAATAAATCATCTGCAAAGCATCATCCCCGATTCTTTCAGGCGAAGAAAAGTCAATTTCCGAACGGGTTGCCAAACTCAACCACTCGATTCTAAGTTCTGAGTCAACGACAAAAATAATGTCGGGACTTGCTTCGATCACAGCGGCAAATCGAGCCTCACGTTCTGCTAGCCTTGCCTCATAGTTTCTAGGTAGTGATACATCTGAGAGATAGCCAAGAGTTTCCGTTTTTTCATCGACCCTCACCTTCGAGACTTTAAGGCGCACGATACGTTCACGGTCGGATATCAACCCAAATTCGAGATCGACTAGATCGGTGACACCTTCAATCAAATTTAAGATCGCTTCATCAATTTCGTTTTGTGAGCCTGGCTCGACATAATCCGAAATGGTACCAATTCGAAGTAGCTCATCCGCATCGATTCCAAGAACTCTTGTGCTGTTAGGACTCACGTAGTCAATAGTGCCAACCGCGGAAAACCGAATGGCCGTGACTGTTGCTTCTGAAACCATAATCTCGAGAAAAAGCTGAGCTTCGGCAAGATCAACTTGTTTTTTACGCATTTGCTCCGCTACATCAAACAATAAAACCGCCAGTCGACCGATTTCATCTGAACCAAGATCCATATGCGCGAGACTATCTTCGGCTCGAAAGAATTTAGCGAATTGTTCAAGGTTTCCGATCCTTTTTGTGGTCGTATTTGCTAGGTAAAGCGCGCCAAGGACGCCTCCTAAAATCCCAATAACAAAAGATGAAAACGCAATAACAGTGCCAAGAGCGGCCCTGTATCGCTGGAGCCCAAGCAAATTACGCGCTGATACATTCTGCTGGTTGGTCATAGCTGTTATTTGCGTTCGAACTGCATTTACCGATGTCACTTGCTGGAGCAGTCGAGCATTCAATGCAGCTCCGCTAAGAGCCGTAGGTGAGGACGCGACAATCTGTGTTTTCGCGATAAGGTTTTTAAGCGATACGACCTCGGCGTGATAACGCGTATTTCCTCGGGTGGTCAGCGCGAGCGCTCCCAGCGCCGATGGCAAACCCGAAGTGGCTGCTTCGTTTGACTGGTTGAATAGAGCATTCCCCGTAACGAGGTAACCCTGCTGAGCAGTTTCACTGGCTAGAACCAGAACCAACACGTTTTGTAGATCTGCATTGATTCTGTGAGCGTCCTCGACTCCTAAGTACGCATTGCGATCCAACCCTAAAAAAACAACGAAAATAACCGACTGAATCAAAAGCAAAATTACAGGAAGTCCGATTACGATAACCGTCTTGGAGCGCAGTGACAGGTCATGCCATCGCCGACCAATCGAACGTCGCCACAATCTATCAATAGAAACTGGGTTTAGCACCTTATAACCCATTATCGCAATATTAGAACTAAAGGAGCGCAATCTGCATCTAATTGACCAGTTTCTGCAAACGCTGTCCATTTGTAGACAACATTGGTCACCAAAGCGATTGCAATTTGGAAATTTCCGTACTTGTGAAACTTCATTTTGCCAAGATAACAAATAGTGGTAAAAACGCCATTGCTGAGATGGCGATACCAACCCATTCCACTTGATAAAAAATTTGCCACGATTACAGGCATAAAGTGGAACGACCAGTTTGCTGTGGCACAATTGGCATCGATCGGGAATCTAGTCGCCATAATCATGCTTTACATCGTGGGATCTCCGCGAGATAAATCATTATCTCGAATGGAGGTAATTGAAATAACACCACTGTTCGCGGGGTAGTATCATCTATAGACACGTGCTATTGCGAATGGACTAGATAACAACTAATGGGAAAACTAAGAGACATCGTATTTGGAAGAACGACTCCCGCCAAAGCGAACCTCGACAATTTGTTCGCCATGCCATCAGCCTCCATAACATTAGAAGTCTCAGCTAACCTAGTAACTACAAAACAAGCGGCCGTATGTTTCAAACCAGCATCCGGGGCTGCATTTGCTAGTACGGCAAAGGACTTTGAATCTGTACTTCCGCTTATGAATCCGGGTGGTGACCCACCGACAGAATCCACAGATTCGCTTGGTTATAAATGGGTGATTGTAAAAGCCGACGACCTTGAATCACTTACGACAAGTATTCATTCCATCAATTCAACTTTGGAAGATAACGGATTTGGACCGCAGCTTCTTTGTTCGGTATTTCCTTTTCAATCCACTGACGGTGCGGCTAATACGTACCTCATTTACCTTTACAAACGAGGAACCTTTTACCCATTTGCACCCCTGGGATCCCAGCGACGTGACAACGAACGCGAGTTATCTTTACAGGCAATACTTGCCTCTGATCTACCGATTGAGGCTGATCTGGAGCGATGGTTTCCCATTTGGGACATTCCGCTCTAAAAGCACCTTTATGGCCTGGTACCCCGATTCCGGACACACTTTGATACTAGATGGATCAGCCTTAGGCAACCTCTATTCGTTGGTTATTGTAATATTCAGCTTGAAATTGCTAAGGCGTTTTGTAGTCGATCCCAGAATGAATCCTTTTGCGGTTGTAAAAGGATTCGATATAATCTACAACCCGGATCCTGGTCATTTCAGTTGAAGTTACCGGATACGGATAAATGCCTTCCGTTTTGAAGTGCGAGAAAAAGCTCTCCGCCATTGAATTATCAAAACACGATCCAGTTCTTCCTTGTGACTGTTGAATTCCTAGGTCACCCAAGGCATCTCTGAAAAGCCCAGAGGTATACTGACTACCTCTGTCACTGTTAAGCCGAATTCGGCTTAACAGTGATTATGCCGAGGTTTTAATTAAGCCGAAGAATCGTAGTGTGGCCAGCGTAGGCGTGGCTTACTGACTAATTCCTCGGCTTAATTTATTGGTGTTAACGAAGGCTGTAAAGGGCTTGGAGCCTGTCTTCGGTGAGTTGTTCGGTGGTTGGGGCGCTGATCGCAGGAGTAGCTATGTTGATAGCTTCACGCATCATGTCCAAAGTTGCGAAGGCGTAGAACGCTGCCGTGGTCGAAGCGTTCTCGTGGCCGAGGAGCCGCATAACGATGGGAAGCGGAATGCCCTGCTGGTAAAGGTCCATGGCTTTGGTTTTTCTCAGCATGTGGCAATGGATCGTCTCAGGGATCGTGGGACAGATCACGCGGCCGGTTCGGGCGGCTTCTTTCAACACTGCCGACACGGTGTCGACCGACAGCCCCATCGGTCGTCCTTGATGGAGGCTGTAAAACAGCGGCCGTGTGACAGATTGTCGAGCCTGGTTCGGATGGAACTCTGCTAGATAGACGCGCAGGTGATCGATCGTCTTGTCAGTCAGCGGCACGACACGGGTTTTGTTCCTCTTACCGGTGAGGGTGACATGTCCGGGCGCGGCGAGGGAGAGGTCTTGTAAGGTCAGGCCGGTGATCTCACTTACGCGGGCAGCAGTGTCGTAGAGGAGGATGAGCAGCATCCGGTTCCTGCGCGATTTCGCCGTTCGGCCAGTGAAAGCGGCAAGGATTGCCCGTGTCTCGGGTTCGGTGAGGTACTCGATTGGCGCTCTGGGGCTGGTTGGCGACCGTAGGGTCTTGGCTGCCTGACTGAGCGCGACTATGGTGAGCTCTTCGTAGGATGAGTAGGCCAGAAATGCTTTTATAGCGCTGAGCCTAAGCGCGATGGTCTTCGACGCGTAGTGTCGCTCCTCGACCATCCAGACCAGCCACCCTTTCAAGTGGGCCCGGTCGAAATGGTCGAAGCTGACCTGTTCACGCTCTACCTGCCAGTTGTCTACGAGATAGCCAAGGTAGCATTCCAGGCTGATCCGGTAGGCCTCGATCGTCTTAGGCGAGCATCCTCTCACCGTCGACATGTAGGTGTGGAGGTAGTCTCTGGCGAAGCTGAAGAAATTCGGGACATTGGTATTTGGGTTGCGTTTCATTCGAATCCCACCTCCGGCAGTAGTAACTGGCTCTTCTGGGTGATTTGGGCGTATGCGTCCATGAAGTCAGGAGAAGTGTGGATGTAGTAGTAGGTACTATCGATAGTCGCATGCCCCATGTAGCGGGACAGATACGGCAACATCGCGGTAACGTCCTTTCCTTGGGTCATCCAACGTTCGATATTGGCGTAGGCGAAGCGGTGCCGGAAGTCGTACGGCCGTGGCTGTTGGCCATTTGTTGGTCGCGGCAGTCCGGCCTGGTCCCAGATGCGGTTAAATACTGTTCCGACTGCTGAAGCTGCGACCTGGCTGCCAGCGGCAGAGACGAAGAAGTTATGGCGCGACGCACCGAACTGCTTGGCCGATAGCAGCTCGCAGGTGCCGAGGACCTCGGTGATTTCGTCGGTCAGGGGCAGCCTACGGCTGCGGTTGCCCTTTGACCACCAGATGTCTATATGGCCGTCATGTAGGTCGACGTCCTCGGTGAGAAGAGAACGAGCCTCGCCGGTTCTAACCCCACATGAGTGCATAAGCGTGAAGAACGCGGTCGCTTGCCACTGCCACGGGGACTTCGTTTCAAGCTGAGGTGCTGCGGTGAAGAATGCCTCGATCTCATGACCGGCCATCAGATACGGATGAGCAGGAACAAACGGGGCTTTCCATTGATCTGTGAGAACGTAGGCATTTTTGTTTCCGTGGGCTACCAACCATCGGCCAAAATCCCGGATATAGGACATCCACGATCGGTGTCGGCCCGATCGCTCCAGTTGAGCAGTAACCCACCCTTCGACGGTGTCGCGGTCAAAGATCCTTAGATCGTGTTCGACACAATAAGCATCGAACCTCTTCAGGTACCAGATCCGGGAGTTGCCATAAAAACCCATATTCTCCTTGAACGCTAGGTATTGGCTCAATTCTGGTGCAAACATGCTGGCAAAGCCATAATGGTTCATAATTGGGCACCTCCAGGAACTGGCAATACACACTCGAGCAGACGGTTCTCATCGACGCTCATGTAGAGGTTGGTCGACTCTGGACTGGCATGGCCGAGTACGGCTGATATCGTAGCTAAAGGGACTGAAGCGCGCAGTAGTCGTGATGCGGCGTTATGGCGTAGGAAGTGGGTCCCAACTTTTATGTCGGTGACTCCAGCCTTTCGGAAGGTTTTTGCTATCACTGTGTAGATTGAGGCGTGATCGGCTAACCCGGTATACGGTGCTATCGAACGCAGGAATACGTGATCGTCGTTAGAGTTAGGCCTTTCATCTAAGACATAGGCAGCGAGTTTGGCCGTAACCAGCGCTGCCAGCGGCAGTGTCAGCGGGTTGTTAGTCTTCTGCTGGACGATGCCGATCGTCTGTCCGCGCCAGTCAATGTCCGCAAGTCGCAAGGCAATAATGTCGCAGGCGCGCAGTCCCGTCGTCAGCACCAAGAGTGTCAGGGCTGCGTCCCGTGCAATTACCATTCCAGACATGCACTTTTGTAAAACCAGCTCCTGGTCGTCGTCGTTGAGAACTGGAAGGATTCTGTGGGAACGCTTGATGCCGGTTAGGTTCACCGCGTCGACCAAGTCGGTACGGTGGATGAAGGTCAAGAACGGGCGGAAGTTCGACACCAGCCAGAACAGAGAGGACTTCGCCCATCTATCTAGCAAAGATTCGAGGAACTCAAAGATGCTGGTTGCATTGGCCCGGTCGAGACTGACTACTCCTGCGTCTTCCAAGAACACGAGGTAGCTGCGAGCCACCCGACCATAAGCAGAGCGCGTCGCTAATGCCAGAGCGCGATCTGCCATATCTGCTTCCCAGGCCGCGATCAGCGTGGCGAACTCGCTCGTCACCGGTTGGCGACCCCCACCACCGCGTTTGCGAACCGAGAGATCCACTCGTCCGGTGTTTATATAGACATCGAATAAAGCTACAAGCCGGCCATAGTCGAACCGGCGTTGAGCACTAAAATGGCCAGTGCGCGGACTGGTTGTCATCGAGGCAAACTCGGCTCCCAACGAGGGAGTATAAGCGCTACCGCGTTCTCCGATGAAACCAGTGAGTGCCTTGATCGACTTCTCGTAATTGACAATCGTCGACTCCATGTAGCCAGCTGCGCGCAACTCTGCGATGACAACTGAACCGATTTGTGTGACCGTCGTATCCATAACCGTCCCCTTTCTAAAGGCATATAGATACAACGGATAATAACGATAACCCAACGAAACATTAAGCCGAGGAATTAGTCAGTAAGCCACGCCTACGCTGGCCACACTACGATTCTTCGGCTTAATTAAAACCTCGGCATAATCACTGTGAAATATGGTTTGGCCAGGTACTATCTGAACTCGTTTAGCTGCTAAATAAATAGCTTCACAAACCAGTTGCGCTTTCATATTGGTATCAATAGCCCAGCCAACGACTGCTTTTGAATAACAGTCAATGACAGTAGCCAAATAACTAAAGCCAGATGTTGTCCTTATATAGGTGATATCACCTACTAGTTTTTCACCTGGTCTACTGGCTGAGAAATCTCGCTCGAGTAGGTCTTTGGCATATCGGTCAGAATTAGAAGTAATTGTCGTCTTTTTTCTCATACCCTTGGATTTGGCTACAAGTCCACACATCTGCATCACTTTGGCTGTTGACCTGCGTGAAATATAGACGTCATGGTCAGTAGCCAATACCGGCCTAATTCTCCTAGCACCGTAAGTGCCTCTAGATTCTCTAAAGATCGCCCTTACACATGTTTTGATTCGTTCGAAAAAGATAGCCTGTTTGGAGTTATTTTCAATACGATCCAAATAGTCGTAAAAGCTTGAACGGGAAACATCTAAACTGAACTTACCCTCACAAAACAGTAGCACACTTAGCTTGGCCTCGGTAAATGATGATTTTGGCTATACGAGGTACTGGCTACCGGGGTATCTTTGCTCCAATTAGCTCAAATGCTTGACGTTG
>JAJYGT010000110.1 GCA_021785005.1 Actinomycetes bacterium | reverse complement strand
GAGCGACTTCTGTGGGTAGAGCGACTTCTGTGGGTAGAGCGACTTCTGTGGGTAGAGCGACTTCTGTGGGTAGAGCGACTTCTGTGGGTAGAGAACCTTGGACGATGCCCACTCGAATTTCGCGGGATGGCAATAAAGACCGAGGACTGACGCCAGACTTTATGTATTCGCGAACACTACCCTGCAGAATCATCATCGATGCTCTTACTACTCCATACGTTAATGGAATTAATGACAAACCAAAAGCAGCCTCCGCCCCGAATCTAATTTCGTCAAATTTATTTGGGATCGTAAACTCGGACCATGTTTTGGTTCCACCGGAATCTAAATATTCTTCTCGTGAATCCGTTCGTACACCAACCGTCGTATCACCGCGAATGAGAAAAGTCATATCATCTTGATCAGCGCACGCAAGAATAAAACTTGGCGCAGCGTGAAGCTGAGTACTCACAATAATGTCAATGAGATTACGGGAATCATTTAGCCCCCCTAGCAACTCCCAAAGTTTGCCAACTTCAGCTGAATTTGTTTCCAACTGAGCCAACAGCCAAGTGTTAGACCCCGCGAGAGCTACCATATCTCCAGGAGAATAGAGTAACGAATAATTCTGCGGACTACTCACTTGGGCTCCGATTTCGATTCGGGAAAGTCGCCTCGTCGACTTCCGAGACGTCCATTAAATGCGTCCCGTCGACAACAATAACAGTAATGTTGTCACGACCGCCTGCCAGAAGTGCTAGATCTACTAGATCTTGTGCAAGCGCCTGCGGATCCAAGACTTGCAGTGCTCGTTCCTCAATTTGCGAATCCGTCAGTTCACCTGTAAGACCATCAGAACACACTATAAATCGGTCATCGGAAGCGACAGGAAACACCCACGAATCTATAATCGGTGGCGGCTCGACCCCTAGAGCACGGGTCACGACGTTCCGGCGACGATAAGACCGCGCTTGCTCCCGAGTTAAGATGCCTGCGGCTACCATCTCCTCAACCTCCGAGTGATCGACCGTTAGTTGCCCGAGTCGACGATTAACAAAACGGTAAACACGAGAGTCTCCAACATTGAAAACCATCCAATGCTCCAAACCACCAACCGTTACTAGAATCAGGCCCGTAATTGTCGTGCTCATGCCCGCAAGTCTGTCATCTTGGTGCACAGATGCGAGGATAGCAGCATTAGCATGTTCAACACACGCCAGAGCTTCAGTAACGCTAAGCGAGTTTCGTCCAATCAGACCTCCGAATGCTTCGACAGCAATACGACTAGCTATTTCACCTGCAGCGTGTCCACCCATGCCATCAGCAATGACAAAGATTGGTGGTGAGGCAACGTAAGAATCCTCATTCGCAGATCTTACAATACCCTGATCGGAAGTGGCTCCCCATTTAGCAACGACCATATTGTTACTTTGCCCTTACTTGCTATTTCGGGCCTATCGTTGCCCAGACTAGGTCACGGTCATTACAATACGTTATTACAATATACGCTGCTCAAACCGTTCCCAAGACCACATGGTGATGAGTTATTAATACTTACCAGACTTCAGATATGCACGATTCGAAGCTTTATTATATTCCTTCGCTCAGGCCAGTTAACTCTCTTTTTCGCATTCCGCGAATAGGGACCATTATTTCTATAAATTTGGGCTAGCGTTTCTGGTTGCATACGCGAAGTGATACGCGCCAGCTCTGGGTGGACTTCCTGGTCCCATCTCCGAGGGCAATCAGGTGCTTCTGGCCCTTCTCGTCGAAGAAGTAGGTGAAGCGCACTTGGGAGAGATCACACTGGTTTCACTCGTTGAACTCATGGGTCCAGGAGTTCTCTAGCTCGCCAAGCACCGCCGGGGTCAGCTTCTTCGCACTCTCGCCGAGTACGACCTTGAGAACCGAGGCTGGCGGGTCCCTATTTATTGGTCCAAAATCGATGTGAGTTTTGTATCGGGTTGTTTTACATAATAGCTATTCCAGGAGAGATCCCTAGAGCTTTTTACGATTCAGTAGTAGCTAGCTGTTGAGGCTGTGGGCGAAGGTCAATAGATTGTGTGTAAACGCATAGCGTTTTCCACAATCTATTGATCGTTTGCGTAGCAATCGCCCACAACTCAAGCAGCTTGTGTTTCTTCTAGAACTGGTAAAAGATGCGCTGGAGCGTACCAGCCACGTCGTTTATACGACTTGGTAAGTACCATCCGTTGGTCTTTAGTTGTGAGTTTCAGAAATTGCATTGGAGATAGGTATCCAAGAGAGCTATGACTTGTGAATTCATTGAATTCACCTCTATAGGTATCTAGAAGCGATTGTGCTTCTTGGATACTCTCAAATAGGTTGCCATTTAGAAGTTCGTCTCTCAATCTGGAGTTGAAAGATTCAACTCGACCATTCTGCCATGGTGACCCAGGTTCGATATGCCATAAAGTTACCCCCATTTCGACTGACCAGTCCTCTAGGGCTTTCGAGATGAATTCTGGACCATTGTCGCACCTTATGTAAATAGGATGGCCACGGCTCGCAACGAGGTCATCTAGGACGGCAATTACCCCTAGTGAATCTATTGATCTGGCTGTTACTGACGCTAGGGCCTCCCTAGAATATTCATCAACGACATTTAAAATCTTGATAGTACGAGTATCGGTTGTCTGGTCGAATTGAAAATCAAGTGCCCATGAAACGTTTTTGTCCACAGGAACGTGATAACCCAACGGTTGTCCATGGCCAACGGATGACTTTCTCTTCTTCTTGTAGGGTACTTTCAAACCGGCTTGTCGCCAAAGAGACCTTACCTTTTTGATATTGACATGGTATCCCTTGTCAATTACATAGCGGAATGCCTTCTTGTAACCCTGACGCTTGTTTTCTAAGGCAAACGTTCTAAGGAGTTGAGTGATCTCCTCGTCTAGATCTGCACTCTTTCACTCGCGGGGCTTTCTACGTTGTATAGATCGATTTTGACCTACTACCTTGCAGGCTTTTCTTTCTGAAACCCCGAATCGCATCTGTAGTTCACGAACTACAATACGACGGCGATTCGGGGTTAGAAGTTTCCCTGAGCCACCTCCTTGAGCATTGCGATATCAAGAGCCTGGTCGGCAACGATTCCTTTTAGACGACGGTTCTCTGATTCGAGTTCCTTGAGACGCTTTACGTCGTTGCCTTTAATTCCACCGTAGGTGCTCTTCCATCGGTGCCAGGTCGTCTCGGTAACTCCAAAGCTCCGGGCAACCTCGCTTACAGTTGCGCCTTCGTTGAGCATTTTGTCCCCTTCGGCGATCTTTTTCAACACCTGTTCTGGGGTATGCCTTTTGGACTTCATGAAAATTGCCTCCATCTATATTATGGATACAAAACTCACATTAGTGGTGGATTGATAAATTGGGACCCGCCAGGAGCAGTACGGTGTTGTGAAACTCAAAAACGATACATCAACTGTTTGGAACTGCTGGAAAGTCCTCAGCGACGTAACGATTTCCACCGGCCCGCTTTGCCTCATACATCAACATGTCTGCCCTACGCAAAAGTAAGTCCGAATCCACGTCTTGGTTATTGGCGTAAGCCACACCCATAGAGGCGGTAATTTGCACAGTTATCGCTTGAGATTCATCAAGCACAAGTGGTGCACCCAGTGCGTTTACTAAGCGATCTAAAATATCAAAACAGTCAGCGGCGTTTTCAAGCTCAGATAAAACACACACAAATTCATCGCCGCCGATTCGAGATACCATATCAACTTCGCGAAGTATTGATACCATCCTCTCGGCAGCAGCACATAACACCTGATCGCCAATATCGTGTCCGCGTTGGTCATTAATCTCTTTGAAATTATCCAAATCGAGATAAACAAGGGCCATGGCACGCTTGCTTCTTCTGGACACGGCCATTCCGATCTTAATCTTCTTTGAAATAAACGTTCGATTGGGAAGATGGGTCAAGTGGTCATAATAGGCGAGCTCGGCAAGTTGGCGCTGATGCGCCATTAATTCAGAAATGTCAGCGAACTGTATTACGTATTGCAAATCATCCTCTTTGGCGCCTGTTAGCACTGTCAAAGATACAAAACTTGGAAACAACGAGCCATCCGCACGGCGACATTGCGATGTTCCGCTCCAACGACCCGATTCGGCTAAACCTTTTGAGATTTCCGAATTGTGTAAATCCCCTTGGAGGTCGAAACCGATCAAAGCCGTATCTTTTCCGAACAACTCGTCTCGAGAAAATCCAGTGATCGTACAAAATGCTGGGTTGACATCGGTAATATGTGCATTTTCATCGGCTATCAGAATTGCCTCTGAAGAGTTGGCAAAAACGACAGCAGCGTTTTCTAATTGTCGTTCCTTGAATCGCCTTTCAGTCACATCTGTACCCATAACAACAATCTGGCTCAGCAATCCATCACCATCAAAAATTGCAACGTTATTCCATGCAAGAATCCTGCGCTCACCATCTTTATTAATACAAGCAGACACTGTGTCACGTACGACGTCTCCCGCTAATGAGTTTCCAAACCAACGCATGACAGCTTCGCGCGCTTCTGGCGCAAAAAATTGAACGATATAGAATGGCGACGAAGAGATTTGCTCGAACGACGCACCAGTAAAATCTTCTACCGCGCGATTGGTCTTACGTATGTACCCGTCGCGATCAATTACAAACACCAAGTTGGTCAAAACGTCGACGATTTGAGAGATGAAGTCAAGTTGACCCTGAACAGTGATAGACGCATGATGTCGATCGGTAACGTCGGTACAAAACAAAGCGACGCGATCTTCGGTAAAGCTAGAGGTAACGGACAACGAGACGAACCGAACCTCCATTAGTCGACGCTTACCCGTGCGTCCGTGGTGCCAAATGTCTATAGATTCTGCGGTTCCTGTTGATAACGCACTTGCAATCGCTTGCTCAAATCTAGATAACTCTATCGACTCGATCCACTGAGCCCATACGTCAGGCACTCCAATCACCCGACCAGATGTGTAACCCGTTACCACTTCAGCTAATCTATTAAATCGCGTGATCAGACCTCTCCCGTCGACAACGATTACCATTGCTGAGACTGAATCAAGAATCTCTCCAGTAATTCTGCGCTCAGATACGAGTTCGTCAGAAAAATAAGGCGCGTCAAAAAAAGTCGAGTAAACAAATAACTCACCGTCGTCTTCAAATAATCGCCCCTCAAACTCAACTGCACGCAATTCTTTATTGGCGAGACGATGATATGAATAGCCGTGCCACGATCGATCTTTGTCTGTGTTGGCAATCTTTGTTTGCAGCACCGGCAAAGACAAGCTCTCATTAATTTGAGTTATCACCATTGAGGTTAATTCATCGCGGGTATATCCAAGAAACCCAGCAGCATGTGCATTTGCTTCTACGATAGCCCCGTCAGATACTCGATAAATCAACTTGTTCGTGGAGCTATCTTGAAACATCTTCTCAAGACGCGAACTTCTTTGCCTGGCTGCATCATCTTGCTCCAACTTGTAAAGCACGACCGACGCGACTTTTGCGCAACTCGCTAGCAATTGTCTATAAAAATTATTCGGAGTACGAACCTCAAAACTTGAAATTGCGAACGTTCCAGCCAGGTCGTTATTTAAATCAAAGATCGGGACCGACCAGCATGCCACAAGGCCAATGTCCCGCGCATCCTGGGTCAGATCGTTCCACCGAATATCGGTTTCGATGTCTGTTACAAATACCGGCGCGCCAGTCAATACAACATTGGCACACGAACCCAAATTTGGCCCGGGGGTTATGCGCTCAAACACCTTTGCCGCACGTGCGCTTAGATCAGGTCCGGATCGAAGGCAAAGATCTCCAGTTTCATCAAGGAGCATCACGGTTACAACGGTTTTAGGTATCAGGGCCTGCACATGTTGACAGATTTCATCAAGCAATTCGCTCGTGCTTGCGCCACCCGACACAGAAATTAGTACTTTACTTTGCAACTCGAAGATCTTGAATAACTGAGCTGGCACAAGTTCACCAGGCGTTTGAACAGGCGCAATCTCTAAATTGACTGAACTGTCGAGATCCATGCGTAGGGCACCCCGTTTAGTGACATCGTGGATTTCGTGGATTTCGTGAATTTTTTCTGGTATGTCTATTACTGGCAAAGAAGCTAATAAATCATTGAAGATTTCTTCCACCGCGCTAAGCAACCAAACGGTAAGGCCGGTTTTCGAAGATGCATTGCTTTTTGTGAAACGTCGTTGGATGTCGAGGTTAGGGAAATTGGAGAGGTGCTCGACTAGCTCCGCTGTGAGCAAATCTGGTTCTAAACGATCCAAAAGTCCTCCTGCCGCAACCAATTTTCGTGACCACATACGTAAAAGTGCCAGAGCGCCTAATGTAGTCTTTGGATTTTCTGGGTAAGCACGCACTTCGTAGGTCGCCTGCCAAGCCAAAAATTCATCCTTAGAAAGTGGACAAGCAATACCATATCCTTGGCCATAGTCCGCGCCCAATATTGCAGCTGCTTCTAATAGAGCATCGCTTTCCAAACCCTCGGCAACGACTTTTATCCCTAAATCATGCGAAAGACCAGATAGATGTTGAATGAGTCCCATAGAATTCACTGGATCGCTGGAACTCCTAACTAACCCCTGGTCGATCTTCACCTCATGAAACCCAAATTTTACTAACCGCAAGAGTGACGAGTAACCCGATCCGAGATCGTCTTGAGACAAGGCCACACCTAAATTCCTGAACGACTCGATGAGATTCGGGTCAACGCGTAGCCTATTTAGGTCATCCTCTTCCGTTAACTCGATCGTAAGACGTTCGGGTTTGATATCACTATCTAGAAGGTGACCACTCAAAGTATCCAAGTATCGCCTATCGACGAATCCTTGAGGCGGCATATTTATCGACAATCCACACCCAACACCTGCGCAATCCCAATTACCCAACGCGGCTAAACCGATTCCTAAACAACGGTCAAAAAGATAAAGAAACTCTTCGGATCCAAACGCACCCATGAACGTGCTTGGCTGCATCAACTCTCCTGAGTCATTACGCAAGCGCGCCAAAGCTTCAACCTTTACAATCGAAAAATCCGTCAAAGAAATAACCGGTTGAAAAAGAATCTCAAGGGCATCGGAATACAATCGATCGCACAAATCCACCCGCATGCGATGATCCAACACAACATTTGAATTCACACCCGACAGACGTGAAGCGAGCACTGCGATCACGTCTTGGATGCAACGTAGTCGTCTGGCAGATGCGAAATAGTTCGGCCATGGTGAATAAATTACGATACCTGCGAAGAGTTCTCCGCCATCTAGGACAATTGGCACTGCTGCCGAAGAGCGTATACCAAGCGAGGTCAACGAATCGGCCCAAGGATCCATCGTGGAATCAGAAAGGATCGAATTACAAACTTGAGTTTGACCAGAGCGCCACATTCTTCCAGTGGGACCATTTCCATCCAAGGTATCGCGACTGGTAGAGACAATTGGCCGATTCGCGCTGTCGCGAGCTTCTAGGAAGCGAATAAATTGTGGGCCGTCGTAAAATCCATATTGAAAGAATCCCTTCGCGTCGGGACGAGCAAATCCAACACCAGAAATTCCTCCCAAACCACGAAGGTTGCTAATTGTATTTTTAATCGCATCGACCGAGGTGCTTGATTTTGTAATCTCCACCTTCGAGCGCTCTAGGACTGACTCCAACAATTCATCAAAACGAACTTCCACACTCAGGAGACCTCGAAAAAATTTCCCAAACCGCCCGCTTAAAAATAGCAAATATTCTGATGATCCCAACATTCCCGGAGTGCTTCGCGCGAAGCGTGTCGCAAGACATTTTTCGATATCATCACATATGGGCGACACCCATAAAACACGCACATTCATAAGCGCAAGCGCCTCGCCTATTTTTAAATAGAGCGAATCTAGCACCCAATCTTTGGTCGTGGGGTCGAGAATCTTCCAAAAAACCCTACTCTGTTGGCACATAAACTCTGAGACCTCAGCCTCAGTAAAGTTCTCGTATATCTCAAAGAGCACCGGCATAGTAGAGAATTGAGCTTTCAACATGGTACATAGCTCTGCTATCACCTCGTCCTTTTTCCCTAAGACGTGGTCTGTAAAATACTCTTGTATCGATGAAACTTCCACTTTGCCCTCGGATAAAATATCGAACGCTTTAGCCCAAAGATAAACCGAATTTCAAAGCGCCCAAAGATAAACCGAATTTCAAAGCGCCCAAAGATAAACCGAATTTCAAAGCGCCCAAAGATAAACCGAATTTCAAAGCGCCCAAAATAATCCAAATCAACCTACTCATAACTATTACAAGTGTCACAATAATTAGAGCGTCTGAACTACATTGCGAAGCCACACCGAGTCGTCGATCCCAAGTTCTCATAAGTGGTAACTTCAACCGTGTTACTCGAACTAGGTATCCCCAACTCCTCGTAGGCTATTGCCTACGCGAGGTCCTGAAGTGGCCTCAAGAATCGGGGAAACCACTCGGGAAAACGATCCAAAATTAAAGAATGTTTAGATTCTTACAATTCTTACAGGATACCAGACTTGAAGGAAGGAGAATTTACGCGTCTAGCTGCCTTGGGTATAATTTGGATGTCTGAAGAAATTTTTATTCTCCATTGGCTTATTTGGAAACAAAATAAACCAGCCCCGGCAGTTCGAATTTCTAACCGTCAACTCTCTCGCCCTCACTGAATTATTTTCAATGAATGGTTCAAGCTGCGGTTGATATTTAGGGAAACGCGATTTTCAAAATGCATAAAGCCCATTCAGTTGTCCATGTCACATACGCAAACTAACGCCTGCACCCGTTGTTGAACTTGAAGAAAGTTACGACACCAAGATTTTCCTCGAGCATTAGAACACGGCGGTTACATCTGCGTTTAAATAGGTGCGACGGGTAATACTAAGTATTACACCGTAACTGTGAGCAACACCAACTAAAGGTTTCCGCGCGCGATACACGACTGAGCGACATGGAATCGAGGCTGCGTGGGCAAACGAAGCGCTCCAAGATCTAAACGCATCACAGATAACTTCGGGTCCGTCTACCAAATCTGGACTAGGCGTTCCTACGATCAGGTATTCGCCCTCAGCTAGATGTGTGCGTCCTCACAATTATCACGTTTACCCCGAATCGTGTCAGGTACAGGGTCAACGGATGGCGATCAGATGATCGCGCTGTAAATCGATACAAAGAAAGTGGTAATGAGTAAAGAAATTGATGAACTGCTCGCACAAGAAGCCGAGGCAACCAACACCAACCAAGACGCGTCGATCACCGACAATGCGACACCGAGCCGGCCAAATCAGGAACGAAGCGTAGTTTATTCGATTCGATTCCAGTCGATTCGATTAGATTAGATTCAATTCTACCCCCGATGAAGCTAATACTTGAGCACTTCTAAAAAGACCAAATGAACGCAACATCCGAATAACTAGGCTATTACCGTCGGGCCGCACGAATTAATAGTCATGTCCTATGAAGGTGATTCCCGAAGATTCGGTGGCTACTTTTTTGCACATCTTCTGGCGCATAACCCCATATAGTTGCTGGTTGCTAAAATATGTGCATCGGCTTTCACCGATTCCTTATAGCATATTATGCAGTTTTCTTGGTACTGCTCCAAGGAAAAGTCGCGAGTTTCGGAATGCCAGTTCGAGGACACTTTAGTGCCGTCTAGAACGGGAGCCGAAACTCACGCATTCAATTTCGACGCTACGGTTCGATAAATAATACCGCTTACTACCTTTTTTTCTTGTATGAGCTCAAAATAACCACTATCATCAGTTCCAAGCAGATGACTGCGCGTTATGCCGCAAAGGGCGTCTGCCAACCAAAGTAATGGCTCTTTTTTTAGATACCAGTTGTAGGCAAATTGATCGGGTGGTTTATGCGCTTTGAGTGCGTCCAGAATCGTGTTCTTGTCCCGTTTATCTTCTAGGGTTCCGCGACTTTCTATGAATAGATCCGTTCCTCCTTCATTTATTATCAGTGCAATTACCTCACTCATAAGAGACGCCATGGCAGATTCCTGCTTTTTTCCGACCTGTTGAACAAACCATTATGTGCCCAGCTACTCCCAGTTCTACTACGCAGTTCACCATCTTGCGTTGAGCAGTTACGCCCTCCGTGTTCCAGTGAAATGGATTTTTTCGACCGGGAATGTCTATTAGTCCAGTAATCATTTCGTTGGCCTTGGCTTTGTTCTCAGGAACTATCGCAGCTGCGATAGTATAAAAAATCGCACCATTCTTTTCTTGGCTAGTTTCATCTATTGCGGCTATCACAGCGACGAGTCTCGGTATAGACGGTAACTAGTTTTACTTTTTTCCCGATCGGGCCAAAAGGATTTTCCAAGGTGTAGAGATGCTCCGCCGTGTACCCGACGGGTGAAAGAGGTGCTTTCTTGTAAGTCTTATCGATCTTGCGGAGGTTCTTCTTGTATAAGCCATCGATGCCGCGGTGGACTGTATCAGCAGAAATTCCCTACCACGAAAGCGCCGACTCATGCTCCTCGCGGTATTTTAGTGAAACAACCGCTGTTGGTAATCAAACTGAAGTAATATTTGGTGGGCGCGTTCACTTGGCTGTGCATTGTGCATCCTTGGACGATGCCAAACGGAGGTGTATTGACGTTGAGCGAATCCGCCCTTGCTACCAGAATTCCACACCCTAAGGAAAAGCGACCGGTAAGAGTTCGGTCGTGCAACTGAGAATGAAATGCGGTTAAGTCGCAAATCCTAAACGAATTTCGTGATTGAATCAACAGCGCATGTGCTTAAAAATACTCGAGCACATCGCAAACAACCAAGCCGGCGATGTCAAGCCCGAGCTTTGCGAATCTCCAACGGTACCCCAGTAAACACGTGTAATAACTTCAGGGCACGAATCACTGACCGCTAAAGTAAGCGGAAGTACTCAACCTCTTTGGGGTCCGCATTTTCGCGAGAACTCAAATAGTTTCACAAAAATAAATTATCCGAGGCTCATACAAGGCCCGCCATCTGCAACCTAGCAAAAGGCAAACTTCACGACACTCATTAGAGCGAATGTCGTCGCTAAGTTTTATCACCACAGCTGAAACCTTGAAAGTGGTGATTCGACCGCAAAGCCTTCGTCACACAAAAGATAGTTCGCCATATTGCGAAGCGAAATTTTGCAAGACGCTCCAAAAGCTTATGGTTTCTAGGTATTGCCAGAACTTTGCGCTCAACAAACATAAAAAATGTCATTAGAGCACGTGAAGTTGAACAATTTAGCCTTTGCAGCCTCTAACTTGATTTAGGTGACAAGTCGCGTTCTCCAAGACAAACAGGCCCATAATCTTTCGAAACATCTCATTTATTTAATTAGACATGGCAAGGCTGGTGATCGAACCGATGTTATAGGCGAGGAATTAGTCCGACCTCTTACAAAAAAGGGTTCGATCCAGGCAATACATTTAGCCGATTTCTTAGCAGGCTGGCCACTTACTCGTATTATCTCATCGCCCTATTTGCGCTGTATTCAAACCGTGCAGCCACTTTCGGGAAAAAACAAAGTGCCTCTCGAAACTACCAACGTCCTAGGTGAAGTTACTTCAAAGTCAAACCTCGTCGAGCTGTTAGAAGCCATCACAAAAACACCCGGTGCTGCCGCCCTTTGCACTCATGGAAATATTATTCCAGAAATACTTCACATACTTGGGCTATATTCCTCCAAAACGCTCCTATGCGAAAAGGGATCACTTTACATAGTTGACTTAGAGGCATCTACCGCCAATTACTACAACGAATTCTAAAACTGGTTTGAGGTACTAAATCGCGGTGCGACTGCCTAAATCCAAACCATAATTGAGGTAAACACTCAATCGCAGATGGCAATTGTATAATTATTTAATCCTAGATTCCCAGGCAAAGTGGCACATTGTCTTCTCGGGTACTCGTGTGAGCTTGTTTTGGTTAAATATTGAAATATCATTAGTAGGTTGTCTAGAAGCAGTATCTCAACTATTTTGATTTAGATACGCGCCATAAGCGAGGTTGAAATTGGTTTTCGTACATAAGTACGTTCTTGCTCATTGGACAATTGATCCATTGTTCATACTACTAACTGGCATACCTGTCGCATTGTACATAGTCGGCTACCTAAGGCTTGAACGAACAATAGCCCGCGGAAGTAAGCGACCAGGCAAGATCCGTAAAACCAGAGCTTTTCTCTTTGCATCGGGAATAGCGGTTTTGATTATCGCAGTTATGTCGCCAATCGATTTTTGGTCAAGTGAGTATCTGTGGGTACACATGCTCCAACATGTGATGCTGATGGTATACGCCCCACCGCTAATTGTTTTGTCGGCACCATGGCTGGTAATTTATCGTGGAATGCCAGTTAGTTGGAGACGCAAGCTCGGCAGAACTTTTCTAGTGAGCGAGAAGACTTCACCATTGCGAGCAATTGGAAACTTTTTCATGAGGCCGGTGGTGGGGTTCATTCTGTTCAACTTCTCGATGTACTTTTGGCACTTCCCCGCCCTTCTAGATCTTTCCGAGCGAAATAGCGCGGTGCATTACTTTTCACACTTTATGTTCGTGGCATCAGGCATGCTTTTATGGATACACCTAGTGGACTCTCCTCCAATCAAACCAAGAATTACCCCTGAAATAAAAAGAATCGTTCCGATCTTTTTTACCACCGTTGCATCGTGGATTCTAGCCATGATCTTAGGTTTTGTATCAAAACCCTTCTACAGTGTTTACCAATACATTCCCGGCAAGACACTGTCGGCCATGGCAGACCAAGAGTTAGCGTCTTCAATCTTGTGGGTGTTATGCATGGAGCCATTTACTTATGCTGCCATAGCGAATATCAAAAAATGGATGAGCAAAGAAGACGATTACGACTACCAGTTATCGCTACTAGCCAATGACGATAGGCTTTCCGTAAAACCAAAGCGCAGGATTCCGGGGATAAATTAGAATCTATTGGAGTTAGGCGATGCCAGTATCTCTAAAGCCTCTGCAATGAGCCACGACGCCTCATTTTGGGCAAACGCCAAAACATCGGCGATGCTAAAATTACTATCTGCAGCATCAGACATTACGCGCAACGCAGTCCAGGAGATATTTTCACGCTGACATATTTGGGCTACCGCGCCAGTTTCCATATCGACGCACTGTACCTCAGGGACAATTGCAGAAATATTGCTTTTGTCTGACTCTGAGGAAATAATTTTATCGCCACTGGCAACAATCCCTTTTACAATTTTTGCATTGCGAAATTGATCCTGCGATCCTTGAAGTGCTAATTCAACCGCGGTGGCGATTCGATCACAAAGGTGACTGTCACCGTCGATTACCACTTGGGTATGCCCGGGCAGTACTCCTTTGGCTAAAGCGAGTGGCCTAAGGTCAAAGTCGTGCTGAAATGCACCGGTTGCCACCACCACATCCCCTATGTTCAAATCATCGTGTAAAGCGCCAGACACCCCAGCTACCAAAATATGATCACAAGCAAATTTGTCGATCAACCTTGTTGTTGCAACAGCAGCATTTACTTTGCCAATACCAGAATTGATAAACCCAACCGCAAGCCCACCAATAGATACTTCCCAAATATCTGCGGATCGAATACCTCTAACACTCGCCAAGCCATGTCTGGTAACTAAATTTTGGATCTCGTGATCCATGGCAATCACTACCCCGAGCCGTTTATATGTTTTTGGTGTTGATTTCACTAAAACCCTAAAATGTTCTCGTGCTGTGACGTAAAATCACTGCATCTATATAACTGCATGCAAATATCGCTCTTACAATCAATTCGACCTGTATTACATTCAGTTTCGTGTCGGAGCCCATGAAATGTGTTTTGTAAGCAAGCCGCAAATTATTTGTTGACATTCATTTTAAGGTATATAACTGTTTAGCAAAGAAGCGGCAAGCAACGTTAAAGAAGACGATAACAGTCGCTCAGTTCTCAAGTCCCGAAGCCTCAAAAATCATGTCGAATTCGCCGTGACCAAAAACAACTAGCTCGTATCAGGGTGTAGTTTCATAACTTTAGTCCAGTGGTAGTATCAAAATTTGTACTTTTTGGCCAAATAATACGGCAACGTACAAGACAATTACCGAGAGGAACAAATGATCGGGATAAAGAAAAGACTAACGATTTTTGGTGCAACAGCTTTTTTTGGCGCAACTGGAATAATCGCCAGCACCGCAAGCTCAGCGTCAGCACAACCAAAGCAAATCACTTACCAACCCACAAGTACTTGGAGTAACGTAGGTCCAACTCCGCATTTTTCAGGTGTTGACATTGCGCTGCATAAGGTATTTGTGAGCAATCTTGCCGCCGGTACCGTTACAGTTTTGAATAGTGATTCCGGTCAAGTGATATCAACTATCGCGCTTGGAGGCACTGTTCATACGGTCATGGTAGACCAGCAAAACCAGCGAGTATATGTAACTGACATCGCACGAGGATTGCTAGATGTCATCAACGCCAAATCAGACTCTCTCATAACAGAAATTCCGGTTGCTGCCCATCTTCACGGGTTGGCAGTCTCACAACGTTTACACGAAGCATTTGTCACAGATATTTCTCTTAGCAAGGTTTACGCAATAAATATCAACAACGATACCGTGATCGACCCCCAAGGTATTTCCGTAGGTCCCAACCCTTGGGGCGTTACCGTCGACCCATGGACGCGAATGGTATATGTGTCCAATACTGGAATCAATCCATTTGCCGCAACCCCCACTAATCCACAAGGAATCAACCCGGCGGGCGATAGTGTGAGCGTGATCAACTTGCGCACAATGACGGTGGTCAGTACGATTGTTGTCGGTCCACATCCCTGGAATGTTGTTGCAGATCCTTACAATAACACGGTGTACACAGGAATAAGTGCCGCAAATGAGGTTGCTGTACTTCGTGACGGATCGGTAATTGCAGACATACCAGTAGGTACTTCGCCCCACGGTGAAACTTTGGATCCCAAGAAAGGTTATTTATTTGTAAATAACAGTTTGAGCAATAATGTTACGCTCATTGACACCAAGAGCAATGCCGTTCTTCAAACAATTCCCGTTGGCACACAACCACAAGGTATTTCAGTAAATACAAAGACTGGTAATGCCTACGTTGTCAATCAAGGTTCGGCTTCTATAACAGTGCTTTCACCTGTGAGCGCACCGCATCCACCGCATCGACCACGGAACTCCTGAGTTCGCGATTTACCCACCTAGATTGTTAGTAATCAATCTTCGGGGTGGGTATAAACCCTAGCTCAATGATTCATGCTGGTTTACTTACTATGAAATATGAGTCATTTAATCGCAAGAAAAATACAGTGAGATACTTACTTCGCGACGACAAATAGGAAGTAATTCGCAACCTGGATGCTCGCGTGCCTTAGCTAGTATTGGCAACTAAGGCACGCACGTATTCTACAAATTCGTTTACTTAAAATAAAGTGCACATTGGCAACTATCTTGGCGCCGTAAAAGCTTGGGTCGAGAGCCAGACAAACTCTGACGCATTTTTTACGAAAGCCTATGCAATCTGCCCAAGACTTCAATTTCCGCGAAGGCAAAATCGCCGTCGATGTCGGATATTTTGAAAATGTCTAGTAGCTATTGTAGAAAATTTCGAATTTGCATGAGATTCTCTTAGGTGCGAATGCTTCTAGGGTGTATTTCATTATGAGAGTACTTTCTGGAATACAACCGTCGGGCAAAATGCACATTGGCAACTATCTTGGTGCCGTAAAAGCTTGGGTC
>JAJYGT010000095.1 GCA_021785005.1 Actinomycetes bacterium | reverse complement strand
TTGAAGCTGTGACCAAGCAGGCAAATAGATTTTTGCATGCACAGGTCAATATCTATCGACACGATCTCCTTGAGCCACTTGCGAGCAAGCTAGACGAGATTACTCCGTCCTCGATTGATACTTTCTTCTTTTCTAATTCGGGGGCAGAGGCCACAGAAGCAGCGGTGAAATTGGCAAGGGCAGCTACAAAACGTCCAAACTTGGTGGTATTCCAGGGATCTTTTCACGGTAGAACTGCACAAACTATGGCGATGACTACTGCCAAGACGATTTATCGAGCTGGATATTCCCCGTTGCCATCTGGGGTATTTGTTTCGGACTTTCCTGATTCAATAGGAGTCTCTCAAGATCGAGATGTGCTGAGTCTTCGCGCATTGGCGTCTTTTGATCGCCTTCTCGCAGGACAAACAGCACCGTACGAGACTGCGGCAATAATTGTGGAGCCAGTTCAGGGCGAGGGAGGATATTTGCCTGCGACTCAGATGTTTATGGAAGGACTATACGAGCGGTGTAAAGAGCACGGGATTTTATTCATAGCCGACGAGGTCCAAAGCGGATTTGGTCGTACTGGAAAAATGTTTGCTGTGGAACATTTTGGCATTCGCCCGGACATTTTGGTGATGGCAAAGGGCATCGCATCTGGGATGCCAATGTCGGCGGTCGGATCGTCTTATGAGCTTATGTCTCGCTGGCCGGTCGGGAGTCATGGAGGTACATACGGTGGCAATCCTGTTGCTGCTGCGGCCGCGCTCGCCACGATTGAAGTGTTGACGGCTGATGGTTTTATGGAAAATGTCATAGCTCGAGGCGAACAATTGAGAGCGCGTCTACTCAACCTGGCGGCTGAATATGACGTAATCGGCGATGTCCGAGGTCTTGGAGTGATGATCGGATGTACGATCGTTGACCCTGAAACAGGGAAACCTGATACACAACGAACCTCGAGTATCATAGCGCACGCTCGCAATGAAGGACATCTACTCTTGATGAACGCAGGTACCTATTCAAATGTTATTCGGTGGATGCCTCCGTTGATAGTAAGTGAGGCTGAAATGACCCATGCACTATCTGCGTTTGAGTCGGCTCTGAAGGCGAATAATTATTGACGGAGGAATCCACCGAATAAAAAGTCGGGACCTTGAATAGACGAACGATGGTTCGCGTGCTTTTACTCCCCGATGTAGCTCATAACGTGCTTGATGCGTGTGTAATCTTCGAAGCCGTACATGGACAAATCTTTCCCGTAACCAGAGTGTTTAAAGCCACCGTGCGGCATTTCGGCCACGATTGGAATGTGAGTATTTATCCAAACTGCACCAAAATTGAGAGCTTTCGCCATACGCATTGCTGTACCATGATCCTTGGTCCACACCGAAGACGCGAGGCCGTATTCAACATCATTCGCCCATTTGAGAGCTTGCGCTTCATCGGTAAACTTTTGTACTGTAATAATTGGTCCAAAAATCTCCGACTGTACAATTTCATCCGTTTGTAAGACGTCGGAAATTACTGTGGGGGCGAAAAAATACCCCTCGGAACGAATTGTGCCACCACCGGCTTGAATCTTTGCATTATTTGGTAGCCGGGAAATCAATCCCTGAATTCGGGCTAGCTGGTCTCGGTTGTTCAGTGGGCCGAAGTCTGCGTCTTCGCTTGGAGCTCCACACGTGGTGGCGCGTGCTTGTTCGGCCAGGCAAGCGACAAACTCATCGTGTATCTTGGCACCAACTAGTACTCGGGCCGCGGCAGTACAATCTTGGCCCGCATTAAAATAGCCTGCCATGGCAATTCCTGCGGCAGCCTTTTCTACGTCGGCATCGTCAAAGACAATTACCGGCGCGTTGCCTCCAAGCTCAAGATGTACTTTTTTTAGGTCCTTTGCAGCTGTTGCCGCGACTTCTTTTCCTGCGCGTACCGAACCCGTGATTGAGATCATTTGAGGGATGGGATTTTCAACCAGTGCCCTTCCTGTATCTCGCTCCCCGCAGACCACGTTCATCACACCAGGCGGCAAAAATTCAGCCATTATTTTGGCCATAAAAATTGTTGACATCGGTGTGGTATCAGAGGGTTTTAACACCATGGTGTTGCCTGCTGCCAATGCCGGAGCCCACTTCCAAACCGCCATCATCATTGGGTAGTTCCATGGCGTTACCGCGCCGCAAACACCAATTGGCTCCCTGCGAATCATGGACGTATGATCCTTCATGTACTCTCCAGCGCTCTTACCTTCAAGAGTGCGGGCTGCCGCAGCGAAAAATCGGATCTGGTCAACCATTGGCGGAACTTCCTCGGCAAGAGTCAAGCCAATTGGTTTCCCGGTATTTCTGCACTCGATCTCTACTAGTTCTTTGGCGTTAGCCTCAAGCGCATCAGCTATGCGAAAGAGCGCCAGCGATCTTTGTGATGGGGTTGTATTACCCCACTCCATAAAGGCATTTTGCGCACTTTGACAGGCGTCGTTTATGTCTTCTGGTCCAGATAGGGGAGCCGTCGCATAGACACTGCCTGATGCAGGGTCAATTATGTCGGTAGTTCGTTTTGACCTGGGTGGCGCATCTTTATTGCCAATGAAGTTGTTGATCGTGATTTTTTGCTCTGACACTGATGTCTCCTTTTTAGCGAAGTTTATCCCTATTAAGTCTGTAGGTTAATTTTTACTCGAAGTAATGTGCTTGGTGTTGCAAAACGCAAGTCATCTTTTAGCTCTTAGGAGTACTGCGTCGGCTATTTCTGCGCCGTCAGTTGCATACTCTTTAATCTTGAAGATGCTAGAATTATATTTTTCCCTGATAGACCCCTGTACCGCGTGACCGTAACCGTACGAATTTTTAGATGCATTTTGATTTTCATGTCCAATGTAGGAAGGTCATTCAACAATCTTGTTGTCTGGATCGTCCTAAAATCGAAGTTAGTCGATTATGCACGTTGTTCATAGGGATTTCGTAGAAGAATTGTTAAATTTGTGCGGATTCAATACGAAAATGATGTAAAAATTGTATGAATCAGTAATTTTTATGCATTTGATCAAGTAACGTTGGTTAACGTATAACAAAATGTTGATGCTGTGATTTTGGTGGTCAAGTTGGACGGCAGTCGGAGTGGACACTGTGAGTAAATGGTAGTTGAGCGAGCGTTACGCCCTGTACGTGGCGGGGGTGGTTCATTTGTAGTCGCTGACGCTTTGAACCACAAAGAAGCTGCGTCTTTTATCAATGTGGATGAAAAGTCAAAACGACTTATTGAGCTTTTGCAAATCGACGGCAGGAGTTCGTATGCTCGATTGGCAAAAGAAGTAAATTTATCTGAGGCAGCAGTGCGACAACGAGTGCAACGCTTAATTGATCAAGGCGTGATGCAAATAGTGGCCGTGACTGATCCTCTTACTGTCGGATTTAATCGCCAGGCGATGATCGGAATTCGAGCCAGCGGTGATTTGCGCAAGGTTGCGGAATCGATTGCATCGCTTCGAGAAGTTGACTATGTGGTGGTATGCGCCGGACGTTACGATCTTTTGGCGGAGGTTGTTTGCGAAAACGACGAACAACTTATGAATCTGTTAAATGATGAGATTAGAAGAGTAGACGGAGTCACAACGATTGAGACTTTTGTGTATTTGAGATTGGAAAAACAAACCTACGCTTGGGGTGTAAAATGACAATTAACAACGATAAAGCTCAAGAAGAAGCTGGACTTTCTGAGTCAGCGCGCCGTCATCTTTGGATGCACTTTACCAGACTTTCTTCTTATTCGGAGCACGAAGTACCCATAATGGTTCGAGGCGAGGGTCCGTATGTTTGGGACTCTCATGGGAAGCGCTATTTAGACGGTTTGGCTGGTTTGTTTGTGGTTCAAGCTGGGCACGGGCGACAGGAACTTGCCAATGCCGCGGCTAAGCAAGCTAGCGAGCTCGCTTACTTTCCTCTTTGGAGCTATGCTCATGTTCCCGCGATTAAACTTGCGGAGCGATTAGCCGATCTTGCCCCGGGTGATATAAATCGGGTATTTTTCACCACTGGCGGAAGCGAGGCGGTAGAATCAGCGTTCAAGCTCGCACGTCAATATTTTAAGCTTACCGGTAAACCGTCCAAAACTAAGGTTATCTCTCGTGACATTGCCTATCATGGCACTACCATGGGGGCGCTTTCGATCACGGGAGTGCCATCAATAAAAGCTCCCTTTGAACCATTGGTTCCTGGTGCATTTAAAGTTGCCAACACCAACCACTTTCGATGTGTGGAGTGTTCACATCTAGATGGCTGCAATTTACACTGCGCTGACGATATTGAACGAATGATTAACTATGAAGGTGCGGACACGGTAGCTGCGGTTTTCTTGGAGCCAGTACAAAACTCTGGTGGATGCTTTACGCCAGCACCGGGTTATTTTCAACGTGTACGCGAGATTTGTGACAAGTACGACGTGCTCTTAGTTTCAGATGACGTAATATGTGGCTTTGGTAGGCTTGGCTACTATTTTGGCGCCCAGAAATTCAACTTCCAGCCCGATATGATCACAATTGCAAAGGGAATGACTTCAGGGTATTCTCCAATAGGTGCCCTTTTAGTGTCTGATCGTCTCGTTGAACCATTTTTGAAGGAGACAAACACTTTCCTACACGGGATCACTTTTGCCGGACATCCGGTGTCGGCCGCAGTTGCCTTAGCGAACCTAGATATTTTTGAACGCGAAGATTTGCTTGGGCACGTTAGGAGTAACGAGGACGCATTTCGTACGAGACTAGAGGGGCTTAAAGATATTCCGATTGTCGGAGACGTCAGAGGTACTGGGTATTTTTATGGTATTGAATTGGTAAAGGATCGCAATTCAAAAGAGACGTTTAGTGACGAGGAGTCTGAGCGACTTTTAAGGGGAATTTTATCGCCGCGACTATTTGAAGAAGGCTTGATATGCCGTGCTGACGATAGAGGAGATCCCGTGATTCAACTCTCGCCACCTCTAGTTGCGGGTGTGGAACAATTCGATGAAATAGAAGGCATCCTTCGAATGGTACTAGAGGAAGCCTCCAAGCATCTGTAGTAAGGTTTTATGGCGACTTTTCCGAAATGAAATAGCCGGGCTAATTGATACATGGTGAATCGTTGCTTACGTGACAACTTTTGTGCCTGGTATAGTGAAGAACTCCTAAATCAAAAAAAAGTCGAGACGCTCGTAATAGGTACGGCGCAGGTGTATCGAAGTGGAACACTTGCATTTTTTGGCGACCGCAAGCAGCTATAGCGTATCGTTCCCAACAAGATTCAACTTTGAGTTCCAACTTGGCAAGAATTATCTCGTGCGCTGCATGACGAGATATAAATGGATGGCTTAGAAACCAGCTGTGGATGGGTTGGTATACCAGTAGTTGACGAAGTTCAAGACTGCTTGGCAAACGCTGATTTTAGAGGCCGCCATGGCGCAGCCAGCCTGTACCGTGTATCCTAGATTTTCTGTCGACGCGGGACTAGTTAGATCGTATCCCGGAACCCAGATCACCATGCCGTAATCAAAATATTGGCTGCCCGAGAGACCCCCATTACCATGTACATTTGGTGGGTCTGTTACGAGCACTACGGAAGGGTTGAGAGCTTTGGTTGTCTCACCGACAACCAAAGAGTTTGAAGCCGTACCAAAACATGGGCTTATGGCCTTGGCGGTATTAAAGAATTCGCACGCAGCTTCTACGCTGGGAATTTGACCATTTGGAATGTTGAGTGCGATTTCTTGTGAATTGGGTCCTATAACGGTCATTCCAAAGCTATCGTCACCACTTACATTGCATTGCATTTCCATCCAAGCGGAGCGGCAATGCCAATAATTTTACCTCGTGGTCCGACGCTTATGTAGACCGCAAGTGAATTCGTATAACCCGAGAGAATGCCCCCTCCTGATGAATATGGCGACGAAGCAAAATTAGGTGGTGAAGGTAGCGAGGTTTGGGTAAAGGCGTACTTTGTTGTGCAGTTACTACCTTGCGTACTAGCAGTTGACGTGGAAGTAGTCGGGGAAGTTGTCGTCGTTGTGCTATGAGTAATGCTGGTCGTAACTGCGGTCGGATAAGAAGTGTTGCAGGCAGATAATATGCCTGCAAATACCAATACATAGTAGAGCTTCCTTAATCGCTGTACCATGGTCATTCTTCGTAGCGTGGATGGAAAAGATAGTCGTGTATCTAGTTCGCGGACATTCCACAGATTTACATGGTTTGGCATTTGGAACTTCCGTTTTAGTCATTACCAGCTTTTCATCAGGTAAATAACATCGGGCATTGTTGTTAGATTTGACTCCACGTTTATTCTAAAGGCGAAACGCTATTACAACGAAATTAGATTTAATCCGTAACCCAAAGCAAAATCTCTCGGCTGGAGCTACACATCAAAGGATTAAATACCTTTTTTCTTGAAATGCAAAAAGCTCGCTGCGATAAAGTTATCAAAGCATGTCCCAAGAGATTTTTAGAATTTCCAGATTCTAAGACCACGAAGAAAATCTGCGAAGATCGCAAATTCTACTTGGAAGCATCGTCGGCCTGTCGTATAGTTTCTGCAGTAACGACGAGAACTCCTCTAGCTCTCCAAAACGATTAAGCTAACTATTTCCCGATGAAGTTGGGTTTTCGTTTTTCTTCCATTGCAGTAAGTGCCTCATTGAAGTCACGTGATGCAACTGTCAAATATGCATATTGGCTTGAGATTTCGTCTAAATCCTTGTCTTGACTGATGTAACCGTTTAAAACTCTCTTTGAAGCCGTGATCGAAAGTGGCGCGTTATCTTGAATCGCAACGCACAGATGCTCAAATGCTGCGCGGATATCTCCTTCGATTACATCGGATACAAGACCCATTTCCTTGGCTTCTTGAGCGGTGATTCGCTCAGCGGTAAACAGAAGTCTTTTGGTGTTGGTGATGCCAATTAAACTTGCGATCCTTCGTACTGAATGTTCGGGGAAAGAAAGTCCGAGTCTGGCAGAAGGTATTTGGAAAATAGAACTTGTCGTCGCGTAGCGGAAATCGCAAGCGGCCGCTATTGCCAGGCCGCCGCCGATGCAGTGTCCTTCAACTGCGGCGATTGTAGGTTTGGATAGGTTGAAGACCGCTGATACGGCATCTTCGATGTTGGAAAGGTAATTTGTAAAAGAATCCGTGTCTTCCCGTAACGCTTTGAACTCTGTTAGATCCGCCCCCGCTACAAAGGTTCCATCAGCTCCGCGCAGAATGACTACGCGCGCGTAGTCATTTGCTTGCATGTCGATCGCGCAGTTGCGTAATTCGCGCCACATGGCGCTTGACATGGCATTCTTTCGATCGGGGTTGGAAATGATGATTTCCCCTATAAAACCGGTAACTCTTGTAGTAACGATGCCGACCATCAGTTTCTCCTTGACCGTTTCAATTGTGCTGCGGTTTTGTACTACAGTTGTTTGATGCAAGTCGTGTATCGCGAGCTGGTGCGAGATTATTTTGTTGTCCGTAACGAATGTTTATAGTTGAACCTTATTCGCTTTTTTGTAATATAGAGTTTATCCAAGAACGAAGATTCCATGAACGATCGTGCCGAATTTGGGCTATTCCACTTCTTCGAGCCTTTGTTCTTCTTCCCAGGCTTCGGCTTCTAAGTCGCTATGGTGTTCTTTAGCAAGTTTGGATGGCCACCAGTTCCACTTTCCCAGTAACACTACGACGGAAGGTACCAGAAGTGTTCTGACCAAAAACGTGTCCATGAGGATCCCAAGGGCGAGGCCGAAACCAATCTCTTCTACTTGGGCATTCCCCAGCTGAGCGAGCGCCAGAACCGCGAAACTACCGGCGAGAACCATACCTGCCGACGTAACTGTTGATCCAGTGGCGTTTAGAGCAGTCTTCACGGCAGATTTTAGATCCCGATGATGCGCCTCCTCCCTGATGCGGGTCATTACTAGGATGTTGTAATCTTCACCAAGAGCCAGGAGAAATAAGAACAGCAAAAATGGCAAGACGAAGTTTAGTCCAGGATCACCCTTAAAGAAAATAAAGACGATAACATCGGCCCCGAGTGCGGCAAGGTACGAGAGCAAAACGGAGATCATCAGATAAATTGGCGCGACGAGGCTACGTAACACCAAAGCAAGAAGGATGCCAATGATCAAAACTACCACTGGTACAATCTTGATCAAGTCTGATCTCGAAGACGACGCCACGTCGTATGCCGCTGGAGCCTGACCTGCTACGCCGTTATTTATTGCTCCGTATTTATCAGCGAGTGCTGCCACTTGTGAACGCATTAAAGGCGTAGCATTGAGAGCAGCAGTTGATGCTGCATCTCCAGCAGTAAGGTTTGTGGCAAATAGCACGGTTCGCCCGTCCGGTGATATGAATTGGTATTCCGCGCGATACGACTGGTATAACTTTGGTGGCAGTTTAAATGTTGGATTTTCAATCGGGGGCAATTTTGAGGGCGTGCCTAATTTTGCATGTAGTTGAGTCAGTTCGGTAGCCGAAATTGGTGTAGATAGTGTGTTAAAGGGACCATAGACAGCTTTGAAGGATGATTCTTTAGCAAGACTTGTTTGGAGGGATCGCATTTCAGGGAGGTTCGACCAGACCGACGACGGAAACTTAAAGATGATCTCCGTTGGGTTGAAACTCGACGAGGGAAATTCATTATTTAGAATTTGAGTTCCATAGTACGAGTCACTACCTTTGGGCGCGGTTGATGCACTTGCAAACCCCGATGGAGAGTTGCCAAGAGATGCGATAGCCAGCGATCCAAAGATTACAAGCCCAACTAATAGTGTGACAACTGGTTTGTTGACTACTCGTGCCGCGATACGTCCCCAGAGTTCGATTTTAATATTCCCGGGTTTTGTGGAAGTAGGCCAAAAAACTGCGCGTCCGAGAATTGCGAGCATGGCCGGAAGGAGGGTCAACCCTGCTAGTAGCATCAGGGTAACTCCAATAGCCAGTGGCCACCCGAGTCCCCTGTAGAATCCAAATTGCGCGGTGACAAGAGATAGAAGTGCTGCTATGACCGTGGCGCCGGAAAACGTTATTGACTCGCCTACTTTAGCTAACGCCAGTGCTACTGCAGCTTTAGGCTCGTGTCCTCGACGAAGTTCCTCGCGCACTCGAAACACTAAGAACAAGCCATAGTCAGTTCCAGCACCAATAATTAGAATGATGTAAAGGAGCTGAGTGACGAACGAGACCGTGAACCCGGCCTTAGAAGCTTCGGCTACGATTGGTCCACCTGCCAGTACGACGAAAATTGCTGGTATCAGGGTTACAATGGGTGCCAGTAGTGCTCGAAATACCACCAACAAAATTGCGATAATTAAAAAAACTGAGTAATTTTGAGCTTTCCCAGGTCCTCCAGCATTTCCCGCGTTGGCGTCTACAGAGGTAGCTACTTGACCGGCAAGATGAACGCTTAGGCCACCAAGAGAGTGGTCGGACTTGATAGTTGAGCGCAGGCTAGCGACTAACGCATCAAGGCCTGAATTGCCAAAAGGACTCGTTTTAGAAGTTACAATTGTCTGAATGGCTTTTTGATCCGGTGATACCCCAGCTACTCGCGCGCTAACTATCGTGGAGTCAAGTTTGAATTCGTTGGTAAGACTGACAAAGGCTGCTCGTTGAGTCGGAGTCAGCCGCGACTGATCAGATTGGGCGACGACTATGACCTCGCTATAGTTTGTGTTGAGAAATGGTGAGGCTAACTGAGCTGCCTGCAATGAAGGTGCATTCGCGGGCAAAAAAGCTCTGTTGTCGTTAGTCACGACACTGGAGAGCGACGGTAGGAAATGAATCGATGCAAAAGTACCGATAATCCAAGCCAGAATGATGAACCATCTAAATTTAACTGAAAATTTTCCCAGCGACCCAAAGAATCTTGACACATTTTCCTCTCAATATTTTTCAAAACCGAGTCAAGATATCTGTTGACTCGTTAATAGAAATTTCAATACTTGTATTACTTATCGAGGCGCAGCAAACCGAATCATAAACCTATGCGCGTTGCACCTTCTCAACGTCTTCAGTGCGTTCAAGTCTCATAATTATCTTGTCCAGGAGTTCGCACAAAAGTTCGAAATTTTCAACACCCATTTCATTTATCGCGTCTGCGATCGGACCAAGTTTTTCGTGAAGATGAGCCGCCGCTTGCGTACCTTTTGTAGGCGACAAAGACACAAGGGTCCTTCGATGGTCGACAGGGTCCTCTTTTCGTTGTACGAAATCTAGAGTCGAAAGTTGGCTGACTGTTTGAGACGCGGTAGCAAGTGAAACATTTAACCTAAGAGCAAGATCGGAAACGGAAATTGGCTGAAAGATTACTACGTGGGACAATGCGACCACCAGGCGAGGGGAAAGACCATCTATTGGGTCACATGTGCTTTTGGTGTGACCCTCTTTTAGCGACCGTACGATGCTAGAAATTCTAGATACTAAGGCAAATGGCATATTGGCTGATTCATTTAGGAACCCTGTTGGTAGATCAGTCATTTTTAGAACCGTGTATGTGCTTTCGTAAAAGGCAATAGTAGCTAGGTTTGTAATGTAAATAGTTGTGTTTAATAAACTAATTCTATTGGTAAGTTTGACACGCCTATTGCATTGTAGTTTTATGCAGGATTCCTAGGCAAGTTTATTGGGGGCTCTCCTGCCACTAGAGGTGCGATAAATCTTATAACTGTACAAAAATCGAAACCTTTTGAAGTGTCCTCACGATTCAACTGAAGGTGATCGTTGCCAGGGCAACGACGTAAGCCATGAGTAAAACGACTGATTTGTTTCGCCCGATTGACCTACCTCGGATTAGGAGTATGGTTGTCGCCAGCACGCAGGCGAGCATTATGAACAAAGGCCCTACTTTCATAGCGTGCGTTAAGGTGCCCGCGTGAAAGACTCCAGCGAAACCGCCAACGATTGTTGAATTGAAGATAATCTCACCAAAGACGTTACCGACTAAAATCTCACTTTCATTGCGACGCGCGGCTGCGATTGAATTGAATAATTCTGGAAGTGTGGCTCCGGTGGCAAGGATTATCGCACCCGCCACTCCTTGTTGAATATGGAATTCACTAATTAGACCCACGACGCCGTTTATCAATAACTGAGCGCCCGCTATCATGGCTATTAGCCCGACGCTTAAAACCAGCGCAGGTGGAAACCTTGTAATCAATCTTGCCAGCGCCAGTTCCCTCTCAACTTTTCCAGATTCACTCTCCAATTCGCGATCGACAGTAGCGGCAGATCCTTTTATTAGTACAAAAGTTACGACAATGAAAGCGAGAATCTCTAGAAACGCTTCTGGTCGCCCCATACCTAAAAACGCTGCTATGGTAAAGAGCAGCGTCGTAGAAATCGCGATAATACCTTCACGAGCAATTAGTTTTGATTCCAAAATGATTGGTGCGATTATTGCACCAGCGCTTATGACTAACGTAGCGTTGATGGTATTGGATCCAATAACTGAGCCTAAAGCGACTCCGCCAAGATTTTTATACGACGCAATCGCAGACGCTGTTAGCTCTGGTAGCCCTGAGGCGTAACCGAGCACTACTACTCCGACGACAACTTTTGGGAGACCAAAGCGCACTGATAGAGCAACAGCCGAGTCAACGATTAAATCTGAAGCTACGCCAACGATGACCAAGGCCAATATCGTCGTAAGTATTGCTTCCATAGCCTTGATCCTAGAGAGAGATTTGGAGTTCGGGTTGCACGTCGGTGATCCCTATGCAATTTGGAATTTGAACTGAATTTAGGACCCTGATCGGTCCGCTAAGGGCGGGGTTATTGGTTTTTGGCCGATCTTTAGCTAATGAACGAAAATACACAGAATTTAGAGGTGCTCACCGGGATGGTCGTTGATCATTATTTGGCATGTGGAACAAGTGTTTTTACTGCCACTACCACCTTTGCGGCTTTTGTATCGCATCTATTTGTTGTTAGATCTTTTAAATGTATCGCGAGGACAACTCGCTCATAATTGCGCGGGTACGAAGCGATTCCTGGTAGGGAAGCAAAAAAGCTATCTGATTTTTTGACTTGGCTGTCACATCGGCGAATTAGCATGCTTTGCTTTTCTAATGCGTTCTTTTTTCGTGAGGAGAGTGCTCAATCCCAGGGCGATTGCGCGTCGGGTGTCTTTTGGCTCGATGATGTCGTCGACGTAACCGCGTTCCGCAGCAACATAAGGCGTAAGGTATTTTTGCTGGTAAGTGTCTTGATATTGAACTCTTTCTTCATCGCTCGCGCGGCGCATTAAAATTTGTGTAGCGCCCTGGGCACCCATTACCGCAATCTCGGCGCTTGGCCACGCAAACACTAAATCTGACCCCATACCTTTTGAGTCCATTACGATGTACGCCCCGCCGAATGCTTTTCTCAGGATTAAACAGATTCTTGGGACCCCACATGCTGCGTAGGAGAACGCCATTTCAGCTCCGTGGCGAATCATGCCGCGCCATTCAACGTCTTTGCCCGGCAAAAAACCTGGGGTGTCTTCGAGCGACAGAAGTGGAAAGTTGAAAGCGTCACAAAATCTTACGAATCGCGCACCTTTTTGTGAGGCTGGAATGTCGAGAGTGCCAGCGAGAACGCGAGGTTGATTTGCCAGAATTCCAACTGGATTTCCCCCGATCCGTGCGAGTCCCACCACTAATTGTGGTGCCCAGCCTGCGCGAAGCTCTAAAAAGTAGCCGTCGTCGACTATTTCGGTGATGATGTCTCGGACGTCGTAGGAACCCATAGCGGCGTCTGGAATGATGGAATTTAGAGATTCGCAGTCCCGAGATATGGGATCATTGGTGGCAAAGAAAGCGGGCAGTTCGTTGGTGGAGCGGGGTAAAATTACAAGTAGTTCTCCAATTTGCTCTATCATCTCGTCGACATTTTGGACTTCTATGTAGCTGACCCCAGTTTTGGCTGCGAGACTATACGAACCTCCAAGGTCGTTGGTTGATACTTTTATTCCTGTGTATCCCATGACCATGTCTGGTCCTGACACAAATGCGTACGAGTCCGGAGTCGTAATCACAACGTCCGCTAACCCTAGTAGTAACGCGGGACCGGAAACTGCCGGACCAAATAGTCCGGCAATGATAGGTACAATTCCTGATGCCTTAGCTAGAGCGTTGGCGGCGGTTCCCCAACCATGTAGCGCTGCAATCCCATCGTGAATTGAAGCACCTGAAGTTGAAAGAATCAAAACGATTGGCATTTCGAGCGCGACGGCCTTCGAAATCGCTGAGGCAATCTTTACACCATCATTTTCGGTTAAGGCTCCTTTGTTAGGAGCGGGTATCGATGAAATAATTACGCACGGCTTCCCCCCAAGTTCTTGAAAGTTAACCTCGATGGATCCAGGGATTCTATTTCCGAGAATGAGTCTTGAGGTTGAACGGTTCGTGTCTTTCCTGTCGATCAGCACTTGTTCTCCGTGATTCTGTTTTCGTTACTTAGTACGCCGAGGTGTTCAATAGTATGGCGTCTAGGAAATTAATGATCTGGCAGACGTCGATAGGTCATTGAATCGATAATGCGACAAACATATTCTAGTCCGCTCGATTGAATGCATCCATTAGGATATTTTGAGCCGCAAGGCGACCGGACTTGATGGCTAGGTCCAGCGATGAACCCAAAAGGTAATCGCCTGCCAACAGAATCTTGTTTGAAATCCGCTGACCGTTATAGGTTTCGGCTCGCATGGTGCGAGACGTAAACGATGGAACGCCATAGTTAAGCTGGTAGCTGTTAATGTGATCGAGGTCCTTTTGCTGGATACCAAAGATTGAGGCAGCCTCGCCAAGTACTGCCTTTGCGTCGTGTTCGGACTTTGTGGTCACAGAAATCAAATGAACTCCCCGGGGGGCGTACAAGGCTGAAACTTCGTCTAGGACCACGGTAGATATTATCTTTGAGTGGTCAAAGATAGGGACTTGGATCATAGCTCCGGTCGTGATCGCTGACTCGGTTGCAAAGTAGTGAGTACTGTAACCTAAATATCTGATTTCAGGAAAAGGAAAATTGAGAGCAGGTAGATCGAGCGGCGCGACTGTAACTATTGTGTAGTCGTGTTCGATTGTTTCGCGCGTTGCAAGCGTAATGTGACTGTCGGAAACGGAAACTACTTCGGAGTCGAGCCGAAAATTCTCAAGTGGAATCGAACTTGCGATTTGGCTGGGAAGCTCAGCAATTCCAGTATCTGGAATACAGAGTTGACCCCTTACGAACAACGACGCTGTTGCGATTGATTCAGCTGGAGGAGTAGCACATTCGGGATCCAATAAGAGCGCTGAGTTTAACGCCCTAAAGAAGCCGTGTAACTTCGACTCGCGAACAACAAGTTGTTCTAGTAGCTCTTTCGTTGTGGTAAAGTTTGCATTTAAACCATCCCTTGCGGATCCAAGTAACGTTTTGGTTGTCCGACGTGCTAGTCCAGTTGTTTTATCGAATGGCAGCATTTTTAAAATTTTTAAATACTGAGAAAATGAGTCGCCTCGCTGAGGAATCGAGAAATCGTCGTGAGAAAACTCTGAATCGATAAAGCTAAATCCTTTGGCAAATTCTCGGAGGTGCAGACTTCTTACGTTGATGATCCGATTGAGCTCTGGAAAATTATCCAATACAGGATGAAATCCGCGATCTAGAAAAAACCCCTTGATTGACTCAGTGGAAAGCATCCCGCCAATACGTGGATTTTTGTCAATAATCGTCACCTCCACGTTGTTTCGTCTCAAATAGCTTGCCGCGCTTAGCCCCGCTAACCCCGCTCCTATTACCGTAACTCTTATATGGTGCACTGTCTTATTGCTCCTTGGGTTCTAAGGTACTAGGTTAAAGCCCGTTAGGCGTTTGTAGGTGCGGGATCGAAATCCCCTCGTAACTAAGGTGTAGATATTGCCCAGTATTACCAAAGGGACGAGTGCAGTTTCCATGCAACGACATTCTGCAATAGGAAAAGTACGTTGTTGTTGGGATGTAGAAAAGACGTAATTGTTCGTTATGAGAATTAAGCTTCCGAACCGTTTCTCTCGAATCGTCCGAATCGTTGCCGTAATCTTATTGCTTGTGATTGGGGCATATATCCTCAATAGTCAGCGATCTGAATTTGACGGAGCGATTGTCATGGTAAAAGATGCAAAAGGCTCAGCGATTATTCTGGCAATTATTGCAGAGATGCTTTCAGTGCTAACCTTTGGACTCTTTACTTACATCTTGTTACAGGTTGATTTGCCCAAAGTCGGGTGGTTGCGTCCAGTTGGGATTTCGTTAGCCTCTACGACACTAAATAATTCATTGCCAGGAGGAGCCGCGATTTCTTCTGTCTATACCTACCGTGAGTATAGAGATCTTGGTGCGGGCCCCGCTTTTGCAACTTGGACCGTTTTGGCGATCAATATTATAAGTGGAGTTGCATTGGCGGCGATGGCAATCTTGGGGGTGGCAGTCTCTTTCCGGGTGAGTCAAGGATTGGACTTGATAGTCGTAATATTTTCGCTGACCCTAGCTCTGGTGATATTGAGTGTGGCTATTTCTAACGCGAAGATCGTGGGCGGTCTAGCGAGTTCGCTAATGCGCATGTCATTCAAATTACTATCAAAACCTTCGGGCGGTCGCGTTGAGATTGATCGAATTGCTGCTGAGCTTACGGCCGCAACACCCGGTGTCCGTAGCATGCTTTTAGCGTTATTGTTTGCGCTTTTGAATTGGGTCTTTGACGCATTAGTGCTCGTTTTAGCTTACGAGGCGATAGGTAAACCAATTCCGTGGTCTGGCCTTTTGTTGGCATACGGGGCAGGGCAACTAGCTGCCAATCTGCCGATCACTCCTGGCGGTCTCGGCGTGGTGGAGGGGAGCTTGTCGATTGCTCTGGTGGCCTACGGTGGTGCTCAGGAATCTGCTGTTGCGGCCGTTTTGATTTATAGATTGGTAAGTTATTGGTTGACGATGCCCTTTGGTTGGGCAGTCTATGTTGTCACCGTAATACTAAGGCGCAAGCGCAACGGTAAAGCATCTCAAGCCGGAGTCGCCGTCGTCGAAGGTTTCGCTAATGAAAAAGCCTGATTACACGACAAAGCTCTGTAAGCGATTTTTAGCTACCTTAGTGGGTCTATTTTTGCTGGCATCAAGTCTCACATCCTGTGGTGGTGGAGCTGGAGCTGGGCTAGGTACCACCGCTTCAAGTTGTTTTACTGGTTTGCCGACTGCTTTTTCAACAGCAGGGCACGAAGCTCATTTTCTTGGCGTGAGGATATTGAACCCTACTCAAACTAAGCGAATCTCTACGCGCCTAGATACGAAAGGAAGTAAAAAAGTCTGTCTCTTTGCCTTCCAATTGCCTGACAAGGCAGGCAAATATATCAAAACGAGAAGTCATGGGAAGGTGTTTGGAAATTTTGTGCTGGTCTTTTATGCACTTGACAAAAGTGTTCTCCTGAAAAAAGCCGAGATAAGTTCGTTACCACTCGACTTCGCGCACGCGTTTTCAATTATTAGTTAGAACGCGTGAGCGCAGCAATGTCTGACTTAGCCAGCCTATTTAGCAACTTTTGGTTTCGAACCTCTAAGCCGTGATCGTTCTGCCATTGTGAGCGCAATTTTACGTATTCGCACAGCTTTTGGCGTAACTTCTATGCATTCTTCGTCGATGATGAATTCCAGTGCACCTTCGAGGTTCATGGTGTGTGGTGGCGTAAGTCGTACGAATTCTTCAGCGGTTGACGACCGTATGTTGGTAAGTTTCTTCTCTTTTGTAGGGTTGACGTCCATGTCGTCCCCGCGCGAGTTTTCGCCAATAATCATTCCTTCGTAAACTGCTTCGGTTGGCGAAA
This sequence comes from Actinomycetes bacterium, assembly GCA_021785005.1. Taxonomy (GTDB): domain Bacteria; phylum Actinomycetota; class Acidimicrobiia; order Acidimicrobiales; family Acidimicrobiaceae; genus Acidithrix. Next base: position 45,913 of record JAJYGT010000095.1, on the reverse strand, counting down.
TAAATAGCGATCCTCGATCCTGTAAGTTCAATAGCGCATACGCGGTTGATACCCCAGTGCGATCAGCAATCATCGAACCGTTTTGGCGGCTACGGATTTCGCCGAACCAAGGCTCATATCGATCAAAGGCATGGTGAATTTGGGCTGTACCACGCGTTTGGGTTAAGATGTCGGTGCGGATTCCAATCAGTCCACGCGATGGAATTCTATATACAAGCCGTATCCAACCAGTTCCGTGATTGATCATTTCTACGAGTGCGGCTTTTCTTAACGCAAGAATTTGGGTAAGTACTCCCAGAAAATCTTCCGGCGCGTCTATTTCCAACGATTCGACAGGCTCTGATAACTTGCCATCTATTTCTTTGGTTATAACTTGGGGCTTGCCAACCGTAAGTTCGAATCCTTCACGTCGCATCGTTTCTATGAGTATTGCAAGTGCTAGTTCACCGCGTCCTTGCACCTCCCAGGTATCTGGTCGGTCGGTATTCAAAACACGCAGTGACACATTTCCGATCAGTTCCTGATCTAGTCGGTTTTTGATTAGTCGGGCGGTGAGCTTGCTTCCCTCCTTGCCTGCTAAGGGAGATGTATTAGCTCCGATAGTCATTGAAATACTCGGTTCATCAACGAGTAATAGAGGCAATGCAACAGGATTATCCAAAGTGGCTAACGTTTCGCCAATCGTGATGTCAGCAATTCCAGCAATTGCGACAATTTCACCGGGACGTGCCTCTTCTGCTGGTAATCGCTCAAGTGCGTTAGTGATAAACATCTCGGAAATTTTTACACGTTGCATTGTGCCGTCGCGTCTACACCAGGTGACGGTTTCGCCTTTGCGCATCCTGCCGTTGATGACTCTACATATAGCGAGCCTTCCAAGATACGGACTTGCGTCGATATTGGTTACAAGAGCTTGAAGTTCGGTTTCAGAATCGTAAGAGGGAGGGGTGACTCTTTCTACGATTGTTTCAAATAACGGAATTAAGTTTTCACCTATCGTGTCTGGCTCAAGCGACGCCCATCCTTGTTTGGCACTGGCGTATACTACAGGGAAATCAATCTGTTCTTCCGTCGCGTCTAGGTCTAGAAACAATTCGTAGACCTCGTCTAACACTTCTTTGGTGCGAGCATCGGGTCGATCAACCTTGTTCAAAACCACGATCATCGGAAGATGTTTAGCAAGGGCCTTTCTAAGTACAAACCTGGTTTGAGGCAATGGACCTTCAGCTGCATCTACAAGAAGAAGCGCACCGTCAACCATCGCTAAGGCACGTTCGACCTCTCCGCCAAAGTCAGCGTGTCCGGGGGTGTCGACAATGTTGATTTTTGTTATGCCATAGGTAATGGCGGTTTGCTTTGCGAGAATGGTGATGCCTTTTTCGCGTTCGAGATCCATAGAATCCATGACGCGATCGGTAAGTTCTGCGCGCTCGCTAAAAGCACCTGACTGTCGCAACATTACATCTACCAGGGTGGTCTTGCCATGGTCAACGTGGGCAATGATCGCGATATTGCGTAAGTCACTTCGTATGGGCACTTAAATCTCCAAGGGGGTAGGTGGTAAAGATTTCCGGCCACGATCTAGTAATGAGAGGGCCAAGGTTGCTCAAGTCCAGCCTAATCGTAAGATTACTCGGTTCACGCACCTGTCTAAATCCTTGAATGGAAGCTGTAGCGGAATATGGAACCACTAACGGTGCGGTGTCGAACGTTGGAATTCGCGTTCCACATCGTCCCAGGTGATCGGTTCTGACTCAATTCCAAGATCGTTGCTTTTGCTGGCCTTGGCCAAGATAATACCTGCTACGGACCAAAAAACCAAAATTGAAATCAGCTTGACTAAACCACCGGCAAGTTGCTGGTCTGTCACCGGGTTAATTCCTAAATGATGTGCCTCGAAGAGGTACGGTCGATAAAGTGATCGTTTTGCAAATAGGAGTACCACCGCCGGGAAGCTAGGAAGCAGTGATTGGGCAAAAAAGAAACCGACACGACCTGCCGCGGATATTCGTCGTACGCCAGGCAGTAAATTTAAACCCGTCATCCACATGATAGATGCAGACAAGACAATCAAAATGTGAACCAAATCCCAAGTTATCGTGCTTATCGATTCCCATTCAACGACGGTTGGCAGCATCGAAGTTATCATCGTAAAACTAAATAATACGGTGGCGGTGACGGCGCGAGCGCAATGACGGAGTACCCAGTCAATAGGCTTGGCTCGAGTGATTTCGACCAGGAACCATTTGGGCAATCCTATCAAAACCAAGGGTGTCGCAATGAGAGCAAGAATAGAGTTGGAAACGAGATAGACGAATAGAGAGTAGCTTCTCGCGATGTCTCCTAGGGGCCAATATAAAGATAGGGCTCCTAGTAATACTCCGCCATAAAAGCATACAATCTGTTGTTTCGACGCATTATTTAGCCCAAGCTTAAACAAACTTCCACGATACGTCCTTGTACTTGCCCCTCGGGATGCGCGACGCCGAACAGTGACTGTGAGTGTTATTGGGTACGCGACAAACAGCAAAATTAACAGCAAAATTATCGGTGGATGACTATTGAACGTAAAGGGTGTTGTGTATGGCACGGCAAAGCCTTTGCAACCTAATAGTAATGGAAAATTTTGCAGTAATTTAAGTGCTCAAACTATTTTATCGATCTAATCGCTCTCTGACAAGTGCTTATTTATCAAAGCTCAATGAGTGTGCAATGCGTAAATTCGGTTCGTGTGTAAAATTGCGTGTAAGCTGCCAACTTCGCTCCAACTATTCTAAAACCAGCGACTCGAGCACAAATTTAACCCAGACACCCTTATGACTGGCAAAAATTTACGGTGAATTCCATGAAGATTAAAGTTAACATGTGAAATTCAACGCTCATTAGGTAGATATTGGTTGGTAATATCACATGCTAATGAGTTCCACAGATTCGCTTTCTAGGTTAGTAAATCTATATCTTTTATTGATCAATTCGAAGTCGCCCCTCACGTTAACTGAGATTACTTCACAGGTAGGTGGATTTCCTGAGTCTCACGAAGCGCGTCGACAGGCGTTTGAACGTGCGAAAAGAGACCTCCGAACTCTTGGTTTACCGATAACCACAACGCGTAGCTCGTTTAACGGCACCGATGCGTATTACGTAGAAACGCCAAGCCAGACGCGCCTTGCCCCGTCGTTATCTTTAGACGAGGCTCTCGCGCTTTCAGGTGCTATGGCGTGCGTTCGGTTTGGGCAAGAGACAGCTCTAGAATCAGCTAGGAAATTGGGATGTGTCTTTGACGGGGAAATGGTCGAACTTGCATCTGTACCCAGACTCCCAAAAGTTGTACAGCTGTTTCAGGCCATAAATGCGTCGGAACAAGTGTCTTTTTTTTATTCGGACAAACAACGACTGGTTGTTCCTTATGGCGTCGTATTTAGATGGGGCAATTGGTACTTAGTTGGCAAGGAGACGAATTCCAAGATCGTAAAAAGTTTCCGGGTGGATTTGATCCAGCATGAAGTGATTCGTACGGAGTCTCATTTCTTGCGAGACGAGACAGTTGATGTGGCGTCGGCGATACCAACCAGGAGGTTAGCCCTTGTTGAAGGTGACCTTTCAGTTGTTAGTATCGAGTTTGCCAGTGAACTAAAAGTTTTTGTACAGGATAAGTTTCTTGAGCTCGATAACGTGCATGAAAATGCCGGTAAAACTTCTTGTACAGTAAAGGTGGGAGCCCCATCAGCGTTGTTGGCGACAATTCTGGAGTTTGGCGACAAATTTCGCGTGGTGGGACCTGTGGAGATACGTCAAGATTTGGTTTCCAAGTTAAACCTGGCTAGGCAAGCACAGCATAAAGCGATTGATAGCTTGGCGGTAATTGACCCGCAAGTTTTGTCTCAAACGATCATTCCTGATTACGACACAGATCTGGAATCGAAGCGCAGATCGGCTGAAACGGTTATCACCCAATTTAAGCGAGTCATGGCGTTGCTTGCGTGGTTACAAAGAAATCCGCGGACCACCACCAAGGAGATTGCTAACTTGTTCGACATCAAACCAGCAGCTGTTGGAACATTACTTGAAAGGGTAGCTTGTTGTGGATTACCTCCATTTTCTCCTGAGAGCTTGATCGATATTATTGTTGATGGCGAACAAATTATATCCGAGATATCTGATCAATTTGGGGTTGGATTAACCCTGAACTACGATGATTTGTTCGTAATTGCACTTTCTGCCAAGTTGGTACTTACCACCGGCGGATTTGAAGGGCGCGAGTTCCTCGAAAGTGCGCTCCAGAAAATTTTTGAGACATACGACTTTTCGTTGGATTTCGATGACTCACTGGTAATTAATTTTATGGGGCAACGTAACTTTGCAGATATTCGCGTTGCAATTGACAGCCGACTTCAAATTTCGTTTGACTATTTTGCGGAATCAAGAGCTGCCGTGTCGCGGAGGCAGGTCGATCCCTATCTGCTTTTTAGTGCTGGTGAGTACTGGTATTTGCGTGCATTTTGTCACATTTCCGAGGGAGTGCGAAGTTTTCGATTAGACCGCATCGATTCGCTTGAGATTTTAGACACGGAGATTACGCGACCTCCCACCCAAGAAGATGTTACGCTCTCAGCATTTTCACTAGATAGCGACGATTTCAGGGAAGGCAACCTAACGGTGGTTGGTTGCAAGCCAGGTAAAAGCTGGAGGTTGGAATTAGTTCCCTATAAGGCCCTTGGAATTGTTGATTCAAGCGGAAATGAGCTTTTTTTGATAAACGTGGCGTCGCGGAAATGGTTGGCCAACCTAGTAGCTGGTGCTGCAGGCGATGTGGTAGTGGCGTGGCCAAAGATCCAGGTAGAAAGTTGTGTTTCGGACCTAGACGCTATCTACGAGCGGTTCAGCATAAATTGATGAGTTGCATGTATAAGCCTATTGTCCAGTATGTTGTCAGGTCAGGCGCACCTAAGGCACTGGAAATTTAGTTGTTTGATAGCTGGGTTTGACGTTTTGTTTATGTTTTACTTCAATAAAATTCTTGAAAGGTTTCATTATGTCTAGAACTGACACGATTTTTGCAGAGCGAGTGTATTTTCCCGGGTACGGCGGCGACATCGTCGAAGCATACCTCGCTCGACCACTTACTGAGGTAAACGTTGGTTCTGTGGTCGTGATACATCACATGCCAGGGTTCGATCGTTCGACCAAGGAAATTGTTCGACGCTTCGCGGAAATGGGTTTTAATGCTGTAATGGTGAATTTGAATTACAGGGAAGCTCCAGGAGCCTCTAGTGAAGATGCGTCAGCTGCAACTAGGGCTGCTGGCGGTGTGCCTGATGCGAGGCTCATTGGAGATGTTTCTGCTGCAAGAGAGTTTGTGCTGATGCTATCAAATTCAAACGGCAAATGTGGCGTCATCGGGTATTGCTCCGGCGGGCGTCAATCCTTGCTGTCTGCATGTAATATCCCATTTAACGCCGCAGTGGACTGCTATGGTGCATTCGTAGTGGAGCAACCACCAGCGCAATACCAGATGAACGTTACTCCAATCTCTGACCAACTCCCAAACCTTTCTTGTAGTCTCTTGGGGCTTTTTGGAGTCGAGGATAAGTTCCCGTCGCCAGATAGCGTGGCACTGTTAGCAAAACAACTTGAAGCTAATGGAAAAGACTTTGACTTTCACTCGTTCGATGACGCTGGTCATGCATTCTTTGATCCTGCTCGCCCATCATATCGAGTCGAAGCTGCAACGAGCGCGTGGATCCTTATAGAGAACTTCTTTAACTCCAAGCTGGGGAGTGGTTTCTAAATGTGCACGTATATCACCGAGATATTGAGGACCAAAGGCAGCGCTAAGACAAGTAATGGGTGGACGGATGTCGACGAGACGGTAGTTTATTTTGATCATCCGGTACATTTTGCGCATGAACATAGTTTGAATATCGATTTTCGCAATTCGAACTATGGGCCAGATCAAAGAATTGGACTCGAACTCTCAAAGGAGTCTGCAAGAGCCATGGCTCAGGCAATACTTGCGATTCTAGATCAGGTAGGGGATCTTTGAGGTGAATGCAACGTTGTCATGAGTATGACCTTGGCATCTAGCTAATATTAGTGGCTCGGATCGACCGTGGGAGGCTCTGGATCGAAGTTTATGTTTGGATCATTGGGGCAGCGCGTCCGGTCTATCCTTGGCATCGGTGTGAGGTCTTGCTGAGTTACTTTGGCAAAAGAAGTTGAGTGACGAAATGACGACACGTCGCCTTGGATACTTTTTTGTTACGATTGGTTTAGCGTCAATCGGCCAAGGTTTGGTATTGTCCTATCTAATGGTGTACCTGCACGATGCGTTGCACATACCACTGACAACGGTCGGACTGTTTTTGGTGGCGGCGGGAGTTACGGGCCTATTAGCATCCTCGTTAGCTGGCGCTACGATTGATCGGATAGGGGCACTAGGGGCACTTAAAGCAGGAATTGTTCTTCAATCGGTGGGAGCAGTGGCGCTTGCTCTGATTTCAAATAGAGTAACCGCGTTACTAGCTGTCTCTATATCGGGCATTGGTCCAGCAATTTTTTGGCCATCGCAGTTTGCTTTGTTATCTGGCCTCGTAAGCCCAACCAATCGGACTAAGTCTTTCGCTTTGCAGCTAACAGTCTTGAATGCGGGCATAGGATTGGGTGGAATTATCTCTGGAAGCTTGATCCATCTATACGACCAGTCTTCATACGTGAAAGTGTATTTGGCGGACGCGTTGATTCTAATGATTTCGGTAGTAGTTCTAAATGTCGCATTCAAGCGCTGGCAGGTGCAGAACCGAGACAAGCAAAAGATTAGTCCTTTAGATTCACCGAAGAAGATAACACATTCACAAAAAAGAAGTTCCTATATGTTGGTAATGTCTAATAAAGCTTTTCGCCGATATGTGGTGATACATTTTGGCTTTGTGTTTTTTGGTTTCGCTCAACTCGAGTCGGGATGGTCAGCTTACGCCACTCAGTTTGGTGGTGCAACACCACGAGTTGTGGGGTTTGCATTCGCAGTTGATACAGCAGTTATCGTTTTTGTGCAATTACCTGTATCCAGAATGGTAGATCGAGTAAAAAGATCCAAGGCGCTCGCAATAGCTGGCGCCATCTGGGCCGTGTCGTGGATTCTGGGTGCTGTGGCAGGATCGAGCCGCGTACGCGGGTTGCCTAGCGACGCATTTTTGTTACTGTCCATGGCTGTGTTTGGCCTGGCAGAAACCGTATTTTCCCCCGTTGCTTCAATGCTGGTGAATGACCTTGCTGAAGAGAGTCTAAGAGGTAGATATAATGCTATTACTTCAGCTATGTGGCCCTTGGCGGGTTTGGTATCTCCACCTTTAGGTGCTTTATTGCTTTCAACGGGGATATCTTGGGCGTGGATTACGCCTTTAATCCTCGGTAGCGCAACTACTGCGGTGTTGGCTAGTCGATTGTCGAAAGTTCTTCCTGCAGACGTAGAGGCTGCTCGAGTGATTCCACTTACCTAGCGTTGGTAAAATCTTTTTAACTTTTCGATCTTATCGACTTTGTTTGGGCAAAGATCATCTGGTCAAGATTTGCTTTTTGGCCACTATTCAAGAGATTTTGGTGTCTGACCCCATTTACCTTACCAGAAGGTTGCAGCAGACAAACTCGTGATATCTAAGGCGTACAGAATGCCAATTATTATAACTCCGCGTAAGAATCTGGACCTAAGTTACTATTGGCGAGAGGTCAACATGTTAACTCAGGATCGATCTAACGTCGACCAATTGCGACCTAGGTGGTTCGATCCAATGGCGTTAGGTATTGACTTTGGATCACTAAACGATCAAGAAAAAAAACTTATCCAAGGCTTTCACCTTCAGGCGAATGATAGACGCAGTAATCGGGCGATCGAACTGGTGTTTCCAGCGCCGAAATGGCTTTCTGTGTCAGTCGCGATTGCCGCTAAACCTGATAGAGATCGGATAATTGCTGCTCATCGCCAAGCAGTAAGTGTAACCCTCAAACAAGTATTAGATGAATTTGTGTGGGTAAAACGAACTCGGTCAGGTTGTGTCTCGTATGAAAAAGGGGATGCTTTTGGAGCCGTGGAATTTACCCATCTAATTTCGCGATCCATGGATCCGCATCTGCACTCGCATGTACTTTTGGCTAATTCTGCTCTTGATGCATCGGGCGGAGCAAGGGCAATACCGCTGCTACCGATGCAGTACGGGTCAGAAGCATTTACCCTCACGTACTTCAAGAGACTAGGGTATGAATTGAACTCACTTGAAGCATGTAAACCCATACACAGTTTTTTAGAGATTTTTCCATCGAACAGTAATCAAGATGCTTCGCTGTTTCAAGTTTCAAAGGCGCTTGCCAGCACCGGAATTTTTTCGACCCGCACGAAAGATATAACTGATGCGCTCGATAAACGGGGTTTTACCAGTTCTCGGGCTCGAAAAATCGCTTCTATTTCGACACGTAACGAAAAGCCGACACAAAGTTCTTTGGAGGAATTGTGTTATAGATGGCGTGCTATGTCGTCTAGCCGAGGGGATCTATACGTGGGAAATGCGTTTACATTACAAGAACATTTGCTTCAGGATGAAATCGATGCGGTCGAAAAGCGTTTGCTAAACCGAGCTAATGAAAACGGACTTGATTACTCAACGTTAGCTAGTTTGAATGGTGACTTAACCGATCAGTTTCAAGGTGGAAAGGCTGGGCATGCGGAGCACTTCCTACTAGATGAACAATTATTGAATCTCACGAGCGAAAATAATTTTAGCGCCTTTGAGGTGGCGCGTCCGTGTAGTTTTAGGAATATACCCATCATGGAACGCATCTACCCAGCCACCGTTGTCAGGGATTTTGTAGAAACCTTGCAAAAATCTCCGCGGGGAACGTTAGGGCCTTATTTTCAGATCATGTCAAAAGATTCCGACTCAATCGTGCTTGAGGACTATCTGCGAGCCGCCAGGGGCAAGTCACTGTTTCGCTGTCACGATGATCCCGGTATAACGCCAAATACAGTGGGTAAGACCGTGTTTAATAGCCTTTGGGAGTTGCCGCTAGAGGGGTATCGGAATGATCTGTCCAACAAAGTGATACTTGCTTCACCGTCACTAGATCCGGTGAGAGTTCGCGAGCTAATTAGAGATTCAAATAAACGCGTTACACTTGTAGTGGTTGACAAAGGGCAAACAAGAATTGGAAAGCAAAACGAATTGCAGAAAATTTCCGGTCGGGGCTCTGGGTGGAGGACTTTGTTAGCGGCAAATTCCACGACGTGTCTGAACCTTGATTTGCCCGATCAAGGTCGTTTAGCCCCTCCAATTACGCTAAGGCTTGATAGCGCAGACGTGCGAGTCTTTGCGAGCACAAGCCAAATGATGGCAACTGTCAAAAAAGATGTAGACCAAAAGCGCGTTACAGACCCTTGTTGGATTGGCGACCAGGTGTTTGCTCATGAAAAGAAAGCGCTACAAATCAATGAAAACAGTGTTGAAAGGTTGTTTGTTGACCCGACACTGGCCCCAATCATGAAACGATACGAAATACTCGGGCAACAAGATCGAACAAAAATCTTTAATTCTGCGAAAAGAGTCGAACACTTGGGCGCGGATTTGGGCACAAGCAACACTGTGGCCAATGAACTAGAGTCTAAAAGTTGTGCGTCTGGATTAAAATTGGAACCTCGAGCTTCACAGGTTTCTTACGAATCGCCAGCGGGAGATACCTTGCAATTTCTGAAAGAATCGTTAGATTGCACGAGTTCGCCTGTCAGAGCGGTAATTCAGCGTAAAGATGGAATCGAACTACAAGTTGTCGCGCCGATAATGCAAGAGCGCGCGTATGCCGAAGACCGGGTTTTGGCGAAAAGGGCGCTAAATACTTTGGGATTTTTCCAGGATTCCAAGTTCTTGCCAAAACAGACATCTGAGGCCGAAATACTGGATGCGCCACCGACGGGTTCTCCGCGCGAAATAAGTGAAATTTCGATTTCCGAGTTGTTTGAGGATAACAACTCTGCTCTGCGCCGAGATATTTCTGCTGATGTTTTGACTTCTAATTTGTTACCCAAACCCGTTGAACATCGCCTAATGCTCACTTCGACGGAACGCATCGAGCTGAATAAGCGACTGCTCTCTGTTATCACAAGCCCAGCGTTGATACCAAATAAGACAGAGTCTTTGGTCGATCCGGCGAAAGAGGGCACGCCGATGCTGCGATTAAGTTCAATGTTGGAGGAATTAGAGCAAGAAAACTCTAGAAATTCTCGATCACTAGCGGGTGGAAGAGAGACACAATGGTTGATCGAGTTTTCGTCCCAAATGCTAAAAAGGGCAGCGCGAGAAAGACATGAGGTTTCCCAAGACAAAGGACTTAGTTTTTCGGTGCGTGGTCAAGCATTGGAGCGATCGCTACGAGCAACGGGGATGACTTTGGGTCACAGTATGAGTTTTTCGCTTTAAAGAAAAGCTTATTCAGGCTCATAGTTGTTCTTTGAGCCACTTTTTTAGTTGGAAAAATGTAACGTCTAACTATAAGTTCAATAACTTTGCGATCGTTTTCGATGTGTTTTTGGCGCCAGATTCCACAAGATATCAAACAATAAGGGAGGAATTATCAATGCAAGTTCAGATGAATATCTTAGATTTTCTACATCGCGGAGCGAATGTATATCCAGATCGTATCGCCTTCGTCGACGAACCAAAGCAAGAAGGTGGTCTTGGCGAGTTGACTTATGGCAGCTTTTTTAAAAGAGTATTGGGCCTAGCTAAAACTTTGGAAGATATGGGCGTGACAGAGGGCGACCGCGTGGCGATATTGAGTCCAAATGCCACCAAGTTTGCTATTGCTCTTTTTGCTACCAGCGGGTTTGGCAAAATATTTGTGCCAATTAATTTCAGGTTGAACGCAAAAGAGGTTGAATTTGTTATCACCCACTCCGGGGCGTCAGTGTTGCTGGTTGATCCCGAGTACGAAGAGATGCTCTCAAATATCCAGGTAAAAGAGAAAATCGTGCTTGACGGTGTGCGTGACAAGCTTGCGTTTGAGCCGTTAAAAGATGGCAGTTCCGAGCCCACGCGTTGGGAGTGTGACGAAAACGCGACGTGTTCTATCAACTACACGTCGGGTACCACGGCGCAGCCCAAGGGAGTAGAAGTCACACATCGCAACATGTGGCTAAATGCAACTATGTTTGGCTGGCACACAGGCGTATGCGACTCCGATGTCTATTTGCACACGCTGCCACTTTTTCACGCTAATGGCTGGGGAATGCCGTATGCGCTTGCTGGAATGGGAGCTAAAAATATAATTTTGCGCAAAGTGGATGGTGAAGATATCCTGTCACGTATACAGCTTCATGGGGTGACGCTTATGTGTGGTGCGCCAGCAGTGTGGTCGCTGGTATTACAAGCTGCAGAAAAGCGGCTGGCGCAGGGATTGTCGGTTCCAGGTAGAGATAGTGTTCGAATTGTTGCTGCTGGTGCGCCACCCCCAAGCAAAATGATTGAAAGACTCCAAGATGAACTTGGCTGGGAATTTATTCAGATTTACGGGTTGACTGAGACCTCGCCGGTTTTGACGGTAAATCGGTACCGACGCGAATGGGCGACCAAGTCCGCTGCCGACCGTGCAAAACTTCTCTCGATGGCTGGCGTTCCTATAATTGGAACGTCAATAGAAGTGGATTCGACAGGTGAGGTTCTTGCTCGAGGGAACCAAGTCTTTAAGGGATATTGGAACAATTCTGAAGCGACACAGGAGGCGATCGACGGCGGATGGTTTAGAACAGGCGATGGCGGTCATATGGTGAATTCTTACCTCGCAATTTCAGATCGAAAGAAGGACGTCATTATTTCAGGAGGCGAGAACGTATCATCGATCGAAGTGGAAGATACGATTTTCCAGTTATCTGACATCTTGGAAGTTGCCGTCATCGGTGTTCCAGATGATAAATGGGGCGAGACCGTAAAGGCGTTGGTTGTCAAACGACCAGACTCCAACCTTACCGAGATCGACGTAATTAACTTTTGCCGCAGTAATTTAGCGCATTACAAATGCCCAACATCAGTTGAATTTCGAACTGAATTGATAAGAACTCCGACAGGGAAACTTCAAAAGTTTAAATTGCGTGAACCGTATTGGGCCGGTAGAACAAAGTTAGTGAATTAAGTGAATGAGTAACGTGGCAAGTTGTTACGCTGGGCATCTAGGTGTCAGAGATGAGGCGGAAATTCTCGCCGTATTGATATCCTGCAGTCTCTCCAACACGTTTGGCGTGTTCGAGGGTTGCCGAGATAAAGTTGGCAACACCATCGTTTGATTCCTGGTCGATTTCCATCGAACTTTTGTGCTGAGATGCGTGTTGGAGCAGAGCATTTGCTTTGACTGCAAGATTTCTAGGTGAGAGTTCTTCCACGTAGTTTGGCTCATCTGCTTCAAATAAAAGCAATGTTTCTGGTCGGTGGCTTCGACCAAGGTCAGGCAAGTATAAGGGGTCTCTTGCTGCCACCAACGCGTCTGTTACTATGAACCCGGCATTTCGATGGTCTGGGTGAAGACGATACCTTTTCCATGGGTCATGTCCAATTAAGATACCTGGCCGATGTTTTCGAATAAGTTCGCACACCCGTGACACTTGCGTGCTTTCATGTTTTAGCTCTCCATCGACACATCGCATAAATTCGACTTCAGCAGTTTGAGATAAGACTTTCGCGGCTTGGATTTGCTCCGACTCGCGCAATATTGCGAGATCTTTTGGACTAACCGATGGATCCCAGCTCCCTTTGGATCCATCTGTCAAGATGACAAAAATGAGCGAAGTACCGGCGTCTGCCCATTTGGCGAGTGTTCCCCCAGAGCCGAATTCGATATCATCTGGGTGAGCGCCAACGATAAGTGCCCTAGAAGGAGGAGACAATATTTGTGGCGCCACGTTGTAATCGCTAAAGTACGAAGATGTCATTTCGTGATCTTAGTTTCCCACTTGTGTTTATTGCCACTTGTGCGTTAGCGAATTAAACCTTCAAGCTGAAGCAGTCGCTCTTTAAAGTCACTGTCACAGTTATCACGCGCGTAATCTTGTAATGGTTGAAGGTCCTCGGGCGAATCTAAATCAAAGCTTGCGCCAGATAACGGTGCTTCACAATAGGGTAATCCTAACCCGTTGATGCTTGCCAAGTGAGCCTGATAAGAATTCTGTCCAAAACATAGGTTGAGTGGAATCGGCAGATCGAAGGCAAGTATATTAGTGCCTTTTTGGTTAGAGTTTCCAAGGATCCAAAGATCGTTTGCTGTGAGAGCTGCCTCTATATCTTCGTGTTTAATCAGGGGCAGGTCACCAAGGACAATCGCTACTCTTTTGAGACCACTTACCCACAACGACCAAGAGCATAAAGCAAGTGAGTCGTTTAGGTCGAAAGCCATATCCTCAAATGTTCCTAGTCGCTCGGAACGAGCCCACTCAACTACTTCGACATCTTTGGTCAAGATATAGGTCTGGTATCCATTGGCAGCGTTGACTACGAAACCTGCCATTGTTTTTACCAACGCTTTGGTTCTCGAGTGCGATCCGAAGGTAAATCGCGATTTACCGTCTTTAAAGGATCGGATTGGAACTACCACAGCACTTGTGCTTGAACTTTGCATTGTACACAAGTTAGTGTTTCAGCTCATCGACAATACTTTTCATATTTTAGACCCCTAAATTGGTTCATCTAAAAGTGAAGGTTGCTTTCGTGGCGCGCGCGCCCTTAGACAAAGCCTTGATTTTGTTGAGATTGGTACTTACACTAACTAATCACCTAGCATGTGCACGGTCGCCAGAATTATTAGATATTGTTATTATTTCTGTATGGGAACGGTGATCCAGTAATCGATTATGACATCAAATCTCAGGTGTTGACTACTCGCCAGTACCAGGCAACCGAGCAGAATATATTGAGTATCCATCTAAATGTCTAGACATTGCGGTGGCAATTAAGGTTACGATCATCATCGGAACTATGATTTGCAACCCGGTATGGGTTAGTTCTAGCACTAAGACAAGTCCGGCCAATGGAGCTTGGAGTCCCGCTCCAAGAGTTGCTGCTGCACCCAAAATGGCGTAGGCGCTCACGGAACCTCCCGGGTCAATGAAGGACCAAACGCCACCTAAAAATCCTCCAAGCACGGCCCCACTAGCTAGCAAGGGAGTAAACAAGCCACCTGAAGCACCACTTCCTAGCGCAATGGAGGTGAGAATGGGTTTTAGCATGAAGAGGATAGCTAGTACCTCGAGCGAGCCAATTTGTCCGGAGAAGACCGATTTTGCCATGTCTTTCCCATTCCCAAACAGTTCGTAGTACTTCATCCCGATAAGTCCAAGTAATCCAAATGATATCAAAGGGCCAAAAATTACTGCCTTGCCACTAAGTCGATGATGACTTATGAATCCAACAAGGCGGACAAAACCCGTTGCAAAAATAGCGATGATTGGACCGGCAACCAATGACCATATAACTTCGGTCCAGCGAAGCTGGAAGTTGGGAAGACCCAGATAGGTCGCTCGGTTAGGAAGATACACGTAGGTCATGGCGGTCGCTATGACCGAACAGCCAATCGCCGGTAAAACAACCGGAAGGGTAACTTCACCAAGCATTATTTCAGCTGTAAACAACGCACCGCCGAGGGGAACATTGTATACAGCTGCGAGACCAGCACCAGCTCCGCATGCGATCAGGAGCCGTTTTTGAGCTGGACTTAAACGTGCCCAGCGACCGATATATGTACCGGTAATCGCGCCCATCAACTTGGGTGCGGCTTCGCGACCCAAAGATGCACCCAAGCCAATTACGACTTCTTGAATTATCGAAGTACCAAGACTTTTTTGGAAACTGAGCTCACCTTTTCCCGACCAGACGATGTCGTCTACCTCAGATTTTTGTCCCTTTGTCCATTTATTGAGCAGGAACCAAGCGGGTCCTCCGATTGCGCCAGCAATCAACAGCGCATAAAACCGATAAATCGGTGCAACTTTTCCAACTGCGATTTGGAACTCGCCAACATGATAGTGGTAGGTCGTATGTTGTACGGAATAAAGGATCATCATCATGAGAATTCCAAATATTCCCGAACCTATTCCAGTTAGCACCAACATCAGCCAAAACTTCGGATTCAATTCCGCATCCCCGTCTCCAGTGGCGTTAGGTTGCTCCGTAGCGCCTCTACCGTGCGGTAAGCGTGTCTTGAAGTAAGGTTTGGGTTCGCGAATTCTATCGGATATTCGATCTTTATCGGATTTAACCATTTTTTCCTTTTTGATTGCAGCGGAAAGTCGTTTTGAAATCTTTTTCAAGTTTCAGATCCGCAGTGGACGACAATCGTTTTCTCAAAACTGTACTTGGGGAGTTTATTCAGTTCATGGTTATAAGTTTCCCCACAATGAGAATATTGACTCGTTAAATAGACATTTGCCCTAGAGACGCAGAGGTTATATTTGTTGCTAACCCTGTTCGAACCCAGGCGATGTAGGGCTGTCAAGGGTGTCAGAGTAGATCTTTGGTGTTTTTGCATCCCATCTTTCTCGTTGAGGATCCAGTCGTTACTTGTCCTTAAAATTTACTATCTATTTTGTGGAATGTATAATTTTGTACACAAAGTAGTGCGAAACCGATACATTTGTCACAGGTAACCTTCGATACGTAAGGCGGTATCTCATCATGTGCACGGTTGATATTTGTTAGATTTGGTAACTGGAGAGCTTATTAGCTCGTGTTCCTCTGAGTTTCTCATTGCTGGTGTGGACGAGGTGGGGCGTGGGGCTTGGGCTGGACCGATTTCGGTAGGTGTTGCCTGCGCCCGAAAACAAGAGATTTTGGATCTCTTGGCATCTGATCGAGACTTACGTAGGGTGAATGACTCTAAACTTTTGAGCCCAAACGCGAGACTTGGTGCGCTAAATGTAATTACGCAGTATTTCCGTACTTCTGTTGGATCCGCTAGTTCAGCTGAATGTGACCAGTTGGGCCTAACTAGTGCCCTTAGGATCGCGAGCGAACGTGCTTTTGAAGGTATTGGGCTGCGGGCCGACCTCGTGCTACTGGACGGAAAATTCAATTATTTAGCGTCGCCTAATGTTGCCAATGTGGTCAAAGGTGATACAAAATCTGTTGTCATTGCCGCGGCGAGCGTCGTTGCGAAGTTAGCGAGAGATGCATACATGAACGAGATCGACGAGAGCTATCCGTACTGGAATTTTTCCTCGAATAAAGGTTATCCCTCGCCTGCTCACAGACGAGCATTAGCGATTGTAGGATTGTCGAGCATCCATCGATTGACATGGCGTTATGTGGATTCGATGAACCTTAGTGTCGGTAATTTTGGAACGAATGGTCTTAGGTTGGATGTGTAAATGACATTTATACCTAAACGCAGTCACCAATACGACTTCTGGCCTCAAAAATCTAATCAGCTTTTGTAATGGTTGTGGTGGTAGAATAATCGGAGAAAGATTAGGAGATGTTCGCCTTTGCGACTTGAAGATTTTGCTTTTTGAGCTGGAGATTTCTGCGTTTAATTGGTCAAATTGTTTGCGATATTGACCGACGAGGTCGAAAATTCGATCCGGCAGCGCCAATTTTTCGAAATGTTTGGGTGATCCAAGGGTCTGTAGACAAGTGGCGAATAGAGTTTGAAGCGTAATTCAACCACGTAATGTGTTTTTGAACTTGGCGACCGTGGAGGTAGCAGTGGAGTCGCAACTATTTGACGTAGTGATAATTGGAGGCGGTCCAGGTGGTTATGGCGCGGCACTATACGGTGCTAGTGCTGGGCTGTCTATTGCGGTTGTCGAAAAAGATAAAGTTGGCGGTACATGTTTGCACCGCGGATGTATTCCCGCAAAAGAATTCCTGGAATCAGCCGCGGTATATCGCACTGTTGAAAATGCAAAAGAGTTTGGGATCACGTCCTCAACACCATCAATTGACTTTTCTGTGACTCAAGATCGAAAGCAAAAAGTAGTTGAACAGCTTTGGCGTGGTTTATCAGGACTCATGAAGGGCCGCAAGATTGAGATCATTGAGGCGACTGCGACGTATGTTTCAGATGGCAATGTCAAACTGAGTAACGGAGAGACAATTTCAGGCACAAACGTCATCTTGGCAAGTGGATCGGTGCCGCGTACCATTCCTGGCTTTGAAATAGATGGGGAAGTAATAATCACGTCGGACGAAGTGCTGTCTATGACTAAATTGCCATCGAGTGTTGCCATAATCGGTGGCGGTGCGATCGGGTGTGAGTTCGCGTCAATGATGAGTGACCTTGGAGTCAATGTCACAATAATTGAGGCGCTACCAACTCTTCTGGCCGGTTGCGATAAAGATGTGGTCGATGTCGTCGCGCGTTCATTTCGGAAAAGAGGTATTTCTACCTATACCGGTGCCTTTGTTCATGGTTGCAAACGGGAGGAATATGGCGCAACGGTTTACTTCGGTGACGAACAGTCGGTTCACGTTGATGCCGTGATCATGTCGATTGGGCGTAAACCCTACATTGATGGGTTGCTGGGACCTGACTCTGGTGTCTCGATCGATGAAAAAGGTTTTGTTCAGGTTAATTCCACTATGGAAACTACAGCACCTGGCGTTTTTGCGATTGGAGACCTCGTTGCTAGCCCAGCATTGGCGCACGTGGGGTTTGCGGAAGCCATCGTGGCGGTAAAGAAAATTTTAGGCGAACTTGTCGTTCCTGTTGATTATTTGAATGTACCTTGGTGTATTTACACTCACCCAGAAGTTGCTTTTGTTGGTCTGACCGAGGAGGCCGCCAAGAATGCGGGTTATGAAATTGTTGTCAAAAAGGATCCTTTTGGCGGGAACTCTAGAGCGCGAATTATCGGCGAGACCGAGGGTTTGGTGAAGGTGATCGCTGAGAAACTTCCAAACGGTAGAGCCGGTAAGATTCTCGGAGTCCATATGGCTGGCCCATGGGTGACAGAACAGCTGGGCGCAGGATATTTGGCGGTGAACTGGGAGGCAACACCCGAAGATGTAGCCCAATTTATACAACCTCATCCCACGCTTTCAGAAGCATTTGGGGAGACAGTACTAGCACTCACAGGAAGGGGTCTGCACGTTGGCTGATATCATTATGCCCCAGTTGGGCGAAACGGTAACCGAAGGCACAATCACCAAGTGGTTGAAAAATGTTGGCGATAAAGTGGTTATGGACGAAGTCTTATTTGAGGTTTCGACCGACAAAGTTGACTCAGAGGTTCCGTCCACTGCGACGGGATATGTTTCGGCAATCCTTGCCCATGAAGGCGATACCGTAGCAGTTGGAACCGTGCTAGCGAAGGTTAGCGATAGCTTGGATTCGGTGTCGATCGCACCAGAAAACCCAGGACAGGCTTCTCCTGCAATTGTACCCGAATCAATTCCACAACCAACTCAACCCCAAAGTCGTGTTTCCAGGGAGAATGTAGCTGAGGCGGAGCAACAATACGTAAGTGCTGCTGCGGCCTATAGCTCGTCGAAACCTCTGAATGGCGGTTCGAATTCATCTTATGAAGGGTTGGTTTTGTCTCCGGTTGTTCGGCGACTTCTTTCTGAGAATTCTTTAGATCCTAAGGATATCCAGGGTACTGGCGCTGGGGGTCGAATTTCGCGATCAGACGTTCTTTCATTTTTGGATCAAAGAGCGATGCAAGGGGACGCCAGTTTTGCAAGCTCGCAAGTTTATGGCCAACCGACGGTTGAGAAAACGCTCGCATCAAGAGAATTGGGCGAAGCCCCGGTTGCAACCAGCGCGGAAACAAGTGTTTCAATCCCTCCAACGGTGGAGCGGACTACGGTTTTGCAACGGAACATGCGTGCTGAACCGTACTCTCCTGTTTCCGCGAGCGAAGGCGACGAAGTAATTCCGTTTAACAACATTCGGCGACGTACCGCCGAACATATGGTGCGGTCGAAAGCGACATCTGCTCATACGTTGGTGGCGATTGAAGTCGACTTTGAGCAAGTTGATAGAGTTCGCAAGGCTGTAAAAGAAGTATTTGCACGTGAAGAAGGATTTTCACTAACCTATCTGCCTTTCGTGTCGCGTGCAGTTGTCGAAGCAGTAAGAACTTTTCCTCGGATCAATTCTTCTGTTGGTGACGATGAACTTATTGTCCATCGTGAGTTGAATCTGGCCATAGCAGTCGACCTAGATCAAGACGGACTCATTGCACCAGTCATTCATGGTGCAGACCAAATGCGACTAAAAGGATTTGCGAGAAAAATACGAGATTTGGCGACTCGGGCGCGTACGAAGAGATTGTCTGCGGACGAGCTGGCTGGCGGAACCTTTACGATTACAAATCCTGGACCCTACGGTACATTTCTTACTGTGCCTATTATAAACCAGCCTCAAGTCGCAATACTTTCAACTGACGGTGTGAAGCGTAAGCCGGTGGTCGTGACACTTCCAGATGGGTCGGAAAGTATCGCGATACATTCAGTTGGAATGTTCGCACTTTCTTTTGATCATCGGGTAATCGACGGCGCGTATGCCGCCGCATTTTTGGCGCGCATGAAAGAGATTGTTGAGACTTGGAATTGGGCGCAGGAATTCTAGGCTACAACTGAGATTTTTCTGATCGCGCCAAGCGAGTTTTGTTTGAGTCGCATCGTGTTTCCAAGCGTTGTAATTAGCTAGGTTTAAAGTTGGAGTTGGGTGGTTAATTGCACATGTTAGAGATTAGATGGCTAGGGCGATTGAAATATGACGAGGCTTACGCACTTCAGCATCGACTTTTCGACAGTCGTGTATCGCAGCATCTTTTGCTCTTGGAACACAATCACATTTACACCATGGGGGTTCGCGCCCAGATTGAAAATCTTTTAGTTAGTCCAGAGTCGGTCGGCGCCGAGTTGAGGAACGTCGATCGCGGCGGAGATATCACCTATCACGGTCCCGGACAGTTGGTGGGGTATCCGATTGTCGACGTCCCGATAGGTTCCAATTCAACACCAACCTTCATCTTTAAACTTGAACAACTTTTGATCGAGACCTTGGCTAAATTTGAGATCGACGCTTTTCGCAACGGAGGCTATCCCGGTGTTTGGGTGCACTCAGTTGCCGGAGACGTAAGGAAAATTGCAGCTATAGGTGTGAGAATCTCACGAGGGCGTTCAATGCACGGGTTTGCTCTCAACGTTTCTACCGATATGACTATGTTTGATCATATTATCCCATGTGGTATAGCAGATTATAGAGTCACGTCGTTGGCAGGTGAAGGCGTACACGTTGCGGTCGACGAAGTCGCACGCGAACTGGCGTTGCTTGCGCCGAGCGTTCTAGGATTTACAAGTTCATCATTTGGCGGCGTCTCATCTAAGGATGGCCATTTCGATGTCTCCATTGCTGCCGGACAAGTTACAGCGCTTCAAAAAGTCAAATCGGTAGTTACAACACAGGATCGGACTTCGATGGATCGACGCCTCGCGAGCGCCGGAGTGTCGACAACTCAGGGAATTCCGATTAATAGCGCCAAACCTGAATGGGTAAAGCTAAGAATCTCGATGGGCGACGACTATCGCCGCTTGAAGTCAACGATGCGTGAGCTTGAACTCGTAACCGTTTGCGAGGAAGCGAGATGTCCTAACATATACGAATGTTGGGCCCAAGGAACTGCCACGTTTATGATAAATGGGGCTAGTTGTACGCGCTCATGCAGCTTCTGTAATGTGGATACGAGCAAGCCCAATGCCATTGATAAAGATGAGGCACAAAGAGTTGTCGATGCAGTAAAGCGTATGAAACTCGAGTTCGCGGTAATTACCGCAGTGGCTCGAGATGACTTGCTTGATGGTGGAATCAGTGGATTCGTAGATGTTATTGAGTTGCTTAAACAAAGAGCGCCTGAGGTTGGTATTGAAGTGCTGATTCCTGATCTGCGTGGACGTAGTGATGCCCAGAGCAAAATCTTTGCCGCGCGACCAGATGTTTTGAATCACAACATAGAAACGGTATTGCGGTTGCAACGCGCCGTGCGACCCCAGGCTTCGTATGGACGGAGTTTAGCTCTACTTGCAAGTGCCGTGGATCACAAACTGGTGACCAAGTCTGGTCTTATTGTCGGGATGGGCGAGACCATGGACGAACTAAAAATGACCTTACGAGATCTCGCGTCGGTCGGCGTTGAGATAGTCACTATTGGACAATATTTGCGACCTACCCAAAAACATCTCCCTGTGGCTAGATGGTATACTCCCCAAGAATTCCAAGAGCTGAGAGATTATGGTCAAGGTGTTGGTATTCGACATGTCGAGTCCTCACCAAATACGCGGTCGTCCTATCATGCAAAAGAGGCAGGTATGGGGGTTCGCGTCTAGGCGCTTAACTTATCGGAGATAGACTGCTCAAAGTTTATTTCGCAGGTTTTAGAACTTTAGCGTCGTAGAATGCGAGCGACAACGCCGATAACTTCTGCGGTTTGTTCCTCGGGAGTTTCAGGTCCACCATGATGCCCAAGGAGGCAGTGTCTAACGTGACCTTCAAGCAATCCCAGTTCGACCTTATCTAGGGCTCCTTGAACTGCCGCTATTTGTGTTATGACATCTACGCAGTATCTATCTGTGTCAACCATGCGAATTATGCCGCGAATCTGACCTTCAATCTTTGACAAACGACTCAAAAGATCATCTTTTGATGCGCTGTATCCGCGCGAAATTGACTCCGGCGGTTCTTGATTGTCTGGCATTTCGTACCTTCCGGTGACATTCGATTGTATGGATCCTTTGCAACTATTATACTCTAGTGGGGTAGGGTATATGCGGAAGGAACTTGGAACATTATGAAGAAAACTTACGTTGTCGACGGAATGACGTGCGCCCATTGCGTTAATGCCGTTTCGAGCGAAATAAGAAAAGTTCATGGAGTGGTTGCTGTGAATGTAGATCTAACAACAAAGCTCGTTGAGGTGGATGGAGAGGAATTTACCGATCAGGAAATCTTTGAGGCAGTTGACGAGGCCGGATATGAAGCAGCATTAGTATGAGTTCGATACCGAGGTCACAAGAATGAAGGCCCCAGAACTATCGCAACCTACAAAAAACTTACTAGGTCCTGAGTTTGTAGAGTTGGAACTCAAAGGGATGACTTGTGCTACCTGCGCGACCCGAATCGAGAAGAAATTAAATAAGTTACCTGGTGCCGTAGCGACAGTTAATTTCGCCACTGAAAAGGCTGCGATAACTTTTGACCCTGCCCAAGTCTCACCCTCTGATTTAATTGCCGCTGTTAACGCGGCTGGATATAGTGCGAAACTGCCAGTACTTGAGGCGCAGGAAAGTCAAGAGAAAATCGATCCGGACGCACCCTTGAAACTTCGGTTGCTAGGTTCGTCAGTTCTTTCACTTCCGGTATTGGCCATGTCAATGGTTCCTAGCCTTGAATTTCGAAATTGGCAATGGCTTGCATTTGCACTTGCAGCGCCGGTAGTGCTTTGGGGTGGATGGCCTTTTCATCGTGCCGCGTATATCAATTTGCTTCATAAGTCCTCATCAATGGATACACTTATATCGCTTGGTTCGTTGTCGGCGTTTCTTTGGTCGTCTTATGCTTTGTTTTTCTCAAGTGCTGGAAACCCCGGGTTCACCATGGCGTTTTCTTTTAGCGCTGCGATCAATGTGCGTCATCCAGACATATATCTTGAGACTGCTTCAGTTGTTATTTCCGTGATTCTCCTAGGGCGCTATCTAGAGGCGCGAGGCAAAAGGCGTTCAACGGGCGCGCTGTCGGAACTGGCGAGTGGAATCGGTAAGTTCGCGTATGTTTTGCGAGACAACATAGAAACTCAAATGCCTGTTGAGTCGATAGTGGTGGGAGATCGAGTTGTCGTCAAGGCTGGCGATAGGGTACCTGTTGATGGCGTTATTGTTGAAGGTAGCGCAAGTATGGAACTCTCGTTTATTACGGGTGAGGCGCTTCCTCGACGGCTTAGCACTCCCGATGAAGTGATTGGCGGAACACTAAATCTCGACGGTCATTTGGTGATTCAAGCAACCAAGGTTGGCTCAGATACAGCAATGTCGCAGCTCGTGAGACTCGTTGAACAAGCCCAAGCAAAAAAGGCAGCAGTACAACATCTTGTGGATCGAATTTCTTCGGTCTTTGTCCCAGTCGTCGTAGTTTTATCGGTTGGTACTTTATTCGTGCACTTGTTCCTTGGATATTCTGCCGGTTATTCTTTTGCTACGGCAGTGGCGGTATTAATTATCGCATGTCCGTGCGCGCTAGGTCTCGCTACTCCAATGGCGATTTTAGTAGGAACGGGACGTGCAGCGCAACTTGGTATATTGATTCGCGGTCCTGAGGCCCTAGAGGCTGCGGGTGCCCTAGACGTGGTCGTGTTGGACAAAACGGGGACCATAACCACCGGAGAAATGACGGTTATTGGCTTTTTGTCCGACGAATCGGTAGATTACAAAGATATTTTGTCGAGGGCGGCTTCGGCCGAGTATGGTTCGTTGCACCCCATCGCTAAGGCGATCGAAAACGCTGCTTTGCTAAATGGCATTGTCGTAAAGGCCGGGTCTGATTTTGAATCGATTTCCGGTCATGGTGCTACCGCGCTAGTCGAAGGTATCAACGTGACGATTGGCAGGCTTGAGTTTCTTAGGTCGCGCAATCTTCAAATGAGCAGTAATTTAAAAATCAAGCTAGAAGATTTGGCCAAGTCGTCAGCTGAACACCAATTGTCGACGCTTGTGTTTGTTGGATGGGACTCGACAATAAAGGGCGTGCTTATGATCGGAGATGAGATACGAAGAGACGCCAAGAAATCGGTGGCAGCGATGAAACGGATGGGCCTTGAAGTACGTTTATTAACCGGTGATTCTCAAGTGCCAGCTCACGTCGTTGCGCAAATGGTGGGAATCGAACAAGTTTACGCCAGTGTATCCCCAACTGAAAAACAAGCTGTGGTGAAAGAGATTCAACAATCGGGGAATAAGGTTGCGATGGTCGGTGACGGCATTAATGACGCTGCAGCTTTAGCTCAAGCTGACCTTGGAATATCGATGGGTAGCGGGACTCAAGTGGCGATGGAGGCATCCGATCTGACGGTGCTCGATGGCGGCGTTCAAGGAGCATTTGACGCGATACGACTGGCACGTAAGACACTTCTTACGATCAAGGGAAATCTATTTTGGGCATTCGCGTATAATATCGTAGCAATCCCGATAGCTGCAATCGGCTTGGTCAATCCTGTTATTGCGGGTACAGCTATGGCATTTTCGTCGGTTTTTGTGGTGACCAACTCGGTGCGACTATTTGCTTTTCGCCCGTCCCATTTAGAATAATACGTCCAGCACTATGGACAATTATCGTTCAACACAAAAATATAGAGGCGCACTCGTCTATAGGTCATCGCCAAAAGTCTGACTATGAATATTACAGCCTGCACTTGCCCATGCTTTTTTATGGACTCTAGACTGACTCGGCGTTCTCGTCTTCATTATCCTCGGAGAATAGTCTGCTCACAAGGAGGTCTTCTGCTTCAATGGTAATGAGATCAGCACCAGTTAATTTTGAATGTCGTGACTGAAAGAGTCGATTGGCTTGACGTAACCGTGCTCGATCTAGCGCATTTCTCATTGACCTAGCGTTGGCAAAATGTGGCTTTTGCATTCGAATCTTGATATAGTCAATAAATACAGCTTCGGCCTCGGAACTCAAACGATAATTGCTTTCGGCTAGCATAAGTTTTGAAATTGCCAAAAGCTCTTCGGGCGAGTAATTGGGGAAATCTATATGGTGTGCAATTCTTGATGACATACCTGGATTACTGTGAAAGAATCGATCCATTCGGTCTTTGTATCCCGCGAGAATGACAACTAAATCATTTCGCTGGTTTTCCATGACCTGTAGCAGAATTTCGATTGATTCCGCGCCATAGTCGCGCTCGTTTTCGGGTTTATATAGGTAATAGGCTTCGTCAATGAAAAGCACGCCGCCCATGGCTTTTTTTATGACTTCTTTTGTCTTTGGCGCGGTGTGTCCAATATATTGCCCGACAAGGTCGTCGCGGGTAACAGCCACCAAATGTCCCTGGCGTACGTAGTCTAATCGGTGTAGAATTTCGGCCATTCTCATGGCTACAGTGGTCTTTCCTGTTCCAGGATTGCCAGTAAAGCTCATGTGCATTGACGGCATGCTGGCCGAGAGATTCATTTGTTGGCGGAGACGGTCAACCAACAAAAGGGCAGCCACTTCGTTAATTCGAGTTTTCACTGGCTTAAGCCCTATTAATTCGTGATCTAGTCGATTGAGAACTTCTTGTACGTTTGAATCGTCATATACCGACTGTAGATCTACTGGCGAATCAAAATCTAATTCGATACCATTGAAATTATCGGTCATTAGTTGCATCCTCTCGTGCCTTATGTGTTAAAACATACGGAACAAACGGAACCTATCGAAGCAAGCCGATGAGTTCGCGATCGTTCCGTATTGAAGATATGAGCATTTGCCATCCGCATAAGAATCACGCGGATTGACCAGCACTAATATCTTTCGTTTTCTGGCTTGTCAGTAGCGTAACTTCTGATCGAGTAACGCTGGGTGCGACCGGAGGTTTCCTGGCGATCTAGCGCAAAGCCAGGCTCGTTCGCTGGTCTGTTCACGAGGAATGACATTGCTGGACTTTCTGTACCCCTTTCAGAGTTGAATGCCATTACGCGAATGTAGTGACGTGGGAACGTCTTCCTGCATTCGTTGATCTCCATAAGAATTCCCGCGGGATCCTTAAGATCGAACATCGGCATTCCATACATTTCCCAGTAAGTATTACGAGGATGTGGGTCGTCGGTGTATTCAACGCTCACCGCCCAGCCATGGGCTAGTGCCCACTTAATCTGCGCGGTGATTTGCTCGTCTGTCAAATCAGGCAAGAACGAAAATTGACCTTGAGTTAATCTACTGTCCGTATTTGTCATCATGATGTGTCAGTGTCCTATTCTTTAGAGGCTTGTCGTAGGGGTGGGAACGAAATCTGGAGTATCGGTTGATTCGTAGTTGAAGGTGATATCCTTCCAGGTGTCGAGCGCTGCTCGCAATGGCTTGCAGGTCTTTGCGGCATCGTCAAGGATCTTTGGACCTTCGGCTAGGTAATCTTTGCCTTCGTTTCGAGCCATGATCATCGCTTCGAGCGCGACGCGGTTTGCGGTGGCACCCGCTTGTATACCCATCGGGTGACCGATGGTTCCACCTCCGAATTGCAAAATTACATCTTCGCCAAGGTAGTGGATCAGTTGGTGCATTTGTCCAGCGTGAATACCACCGGAAGCAACGGGCATAACCTTGTTTAGTGATGCCCAGTCCTGCTCGAAGAATAATCCATTCTCGAGATTCATTGGGTTGTGGGTTTCACGTAGCACATCGTAGAAGCCCTTGATCATCAACGGATCACCTTCTAGTTTTCCAACTACTGTGCCTGCGTGAATGTGGTCAACACCGGCCATGCGCATCCACTTGCAAATTACTCGGAAGTTCATGCCGTGGTTCTTCTGCCGAGAGTAGGTAGAGTTGCCTGCACGATGCAGGTGAAGGATCATTGAATTTTTGCGAGCCCATACAGCCATTGATTGAATGGCTGTATATCCGACGACGAGGTCGATCATGACGACGACCGATCCAAGCTCTTTGGCGAATTCAGCGCGCTCGTACATCTGCTCCATGGTTCCAGCAGTTACGTTTAGATAGTGACCTTTTACTTCACCTGTGGCAGCCGATGCCTTGTTTACAGCTTCCATGCAGTACAGGAATCGGTCACGCCAATTCATGAATGGCTGGGAGTTGATGTTTTCGTCGTCTTTTACGAAGTCGAGGCCGCCTTTTAGGGCTTCATAGACCACTCGACCATAGTTTCTTCCAGAAAGGCCCAGCTTAGGCTTGGTAGTGGCACCGAGCAGTGGACGTCCGAATTTATCTAGCCGTTCACGCTCTACAACGATACCGGTTGCGGGACCCTGGAAAGTCTTTAGATAAGCGACTGGTATGCGCATATCTTCAAGGCGAAGCGCCTTGACCGCTTTGAAACCAAAAACATTTCCAATAATGGATGCTGTAAGGTTTGCAATTGAGCCCTCTTCGAAGAGATCCAAGTCATACGCGATATAGGCGAAGTACTGTGCCTCGGTATTGGTGCCGGCACCGGTGTTCGGAACTGGATCTACGCGGAATGCCTTTGCCCGGTACAAGTCACATGCTGTTAGCCGGTCTGTCCATACAACAGTCCAGGTAGCAGTTGAAGACTCGCCAGCAACAGCTGCCGCCGCTTCGTCTGCATCTACGCCTGGCTGTGGTGTCAGACGGAACATGGCGATTACGTCCGTGTCTTTCGGAACGTAATCGGGCTCCCAATATCCCATTTGCTTGTAGGGGATTACGCCGGATTTGTAACGTTCGTTCGTCCCGTTACTACCTGATTTGTTTTCTAAGTCCAACCTAGGTCTCCAATTCGTCATTCAAGACTTCAAATTCAATCAAAATCTTGTTGGTATTTTTCTCAGAAGGCGAGGTGCGGTATTCGCATTTGATCAATCGAGAAGTGGCGACACCACTTCTCTTATTGGAACGCATTGTCCGCATAATTCGAAAAGTGAAGTCTTGGCTCCTAGCTTTGACAAACCGTAAGGTTGCAGTTCAACACCTAGCTGTAATTAGTGCCTTCTAACGTGTTGAACAATTTATAGAATACGACAAAAACTAGATAAAAAGTAGGATTAACACTAGGAATTGAGTTCATTCCCATAACGTAAAACTTATATGTTTGATTGTGGCAATAAATTAGATTTGGGATAAATTGCGAGAGTTGGGTACTTAGACTGCGTGCTACGGTTTTCGATTGTCAACGAGTGCTACCTGTTACCCCGTTACAAATAAACCAATTATTCCCCTGAACCCACGTCTCGGGCGAATTGATTCCAAGATTATTGCACCGTGTGTAATAATCTTTATCAAAAAATTATTGTTTTAGATGTTAATTGGAACTTCCCTGACTATTTTTGAGATATTGTGAGCAGTTTTTTTACCTCAATAGACACTTTGGTAGATCCGGTTCACGTCATTGGCCTCGTCAGGGGCCTCAAAGAGAATGACTTTAGTGCTGCTCGTGCTCTTCGTTTAGAGGCTACGAACCAGCTGCTCCAAACTACCGAAGTTGATTGCTTGGTGCTTTCGATCGGCGCGGATATGCCATGGTTGTGCGGTTATCAAGCCATGCCGCTCGAGCGTCTGACGGCTCTTGTTATACCCAAGGGTGAGCGTCCAACGTTGGTCGTGCCGCGACTTGAAGCGCCCAGAGTCCGTCATGACGCTGATTTGTTTAATCTATTGCCTTGGGACGAGGATCAGAACCCTTTTGAGCTGGTTGCCAAGATCGCTCGTGCTGCGTCATGCATCGGGGTCTCGGATCGTATGTGGGCGTCAGCATTGCTGGAACTACAAGTGCGCAACAAGGAGTCGAAATTTGTTTCTGGTTCAGCCCTGATAACCCAATTGCGCGAAGCAAAAGACGAATTAGAGTTACTATTGCTTGCGCGAGCTGCCCACATAACGGATGATGTGGCTTTTGAGATTTTCTCGGGAGTAATTGACTTTGAAGGCAGAACTGAACGTGAGGTTTCCGAGGATATTTCGTCCCGGCTCTTAGCCAAGGGGTTATCGAGGGTCAATTTTGCCATCGTTGGCGCGGGCCAGAACTCTGCTAGTCCTCATCACGAACCGGGAAGAAAGGTTATCGAAGCAGGAGATCCAGTAGTCTGTGACTTTGGAGGAATTTATTCGATCCTAGAAGAGCCCGGCTATTGTTCCGATATTACGCGAACTGTAGGCGTTCGACACGTATCACAGGAGTTTGTTGAACTGTATGACGTTCTGCAAGCTGCACAAGAGGTAGCGCGAACCAAAGTTTCCAGTTCGATGAGTGGTAAATCGGCTGATATGCTCGCTAGACAAGAGATTACGAAAAACGGCTACGGTGAGTATTTCATTCATCGTACGGGTCACGGAATCGGGATGGAAGAGCACGAAGGCCCGTACATTTCGTCAGTAAACCTTCAACCCATCGGGTCTTTTTCGGCATTTTCGATTGAGCCGGGAATCTATATGCCACAGAAATTCGGGGCACGAATTGAAGATATCTGCGTAACTGGAGAGCATTGTGCGGTCAGTTTGAATAATGCACCGCGTAATTTGTACATTGTGTAACGAGACTCAGAAAATTTCGATGCCAAATTAGCTTTTAAGAGACGTAATTTTCACTATTGTTTAGATCTAGGATCTAAAGCGTATCTGCAGTTCACGAGCGAATTTTATGACGTGCGTTGTGATGTGTGTTCGTTATTGGAGTGTGGTTCACCCAAATTGGGGATTTATCTAGGGGCATTGAATTTGTATGTTCTAAGAAAACCTTATTTGGGTGTGATTTTAGTGTTAGCCGAAAGTATCAGGGGGCTCAAGAATGTCTTATAAGAGTGACATGGAAGCCGTTGCAGCGAAGATGGTCGCTGGCGGTAAAGGTATTCTGGCGGCAGATGAGAGTAGTCCAACGCTGACGAAGCGATTCGAGGCTCTTGGTTTGCAATCTACGTTTGAGACCAGGCGCGATTGGCGAGAGATGCTCTTTAGTACTCCAGATCTTTCCAACTGGATTTCAGGTACGATTTTGTTTGATGAGACTTTTCGTCAGCAAACAAGTCAAGGTGTATCTATCCCTGATTATTTGAAATCTTTAGACATCTTGACAGGTATCAAGGTCGATACCGGAGCTAAGCCGCTGCCGTCACGCCCTAATGAAACTATCACTGAAGGACTGGATGGACTGAGTCAGCGCCTTGCCGAATACCGTTCGCTTGGTGCTACCTTTGCGAAATGGCGAGCTGTCATAAAAATTGAAGGAGAAGATCTTCCTTCTAGAACTGCTGTGCTAACCAACGCACACGCACTAGCCCGATATGCGAAGCTTTGTCAGTCGGAAGGAATTGTTCCAATCGTGGAGCCAGAGGTGCTCATGGATGGATTACACTCCCTCGAGCGTAGCTTTGAAGTAACTTCTGCGGTATTGCACGAGGTGTTTTGTGAATTGTGGGATCAAGAAGTCGCATACAACCAAATGGTGCTTAAGCCATCAATGGTAATTTCCGGGAAGGGAGCGGCTGATCGTGCCACCCCACAAGAGGTGGCTAGTGCATCGGTTGAGTGTTATAAGAACCATGTGCCAGCGTCGGTTGCAGGTATTGCCCTTTTATCAGGCGGTCAGAGCGATGTAGAGGCAACGGAGCACTTGAGACTGATGAACGAACTCGGACCACTTCCGTGGCCCTTGACTTTCTCCTACGGGAGGGCGTTGCAAGACCCAGCTATGGCCGCATGGGCAAAAGAAACTGGCAATCTAGAGCTTGCACAGTCCCAGTTAGCAGGTCGTGCGTCAGCAAACTTTGCAGCTGCAAACACCCGGTAAAATACAAGTTCAACACAAAGCAGTAGTTGATTACCTGAATTGTTTTATGAGTGTGTGGAAAAGTTGCATAGAACTTTCTGGCACGAAGATTGTGATTCTTTAAGCCAGACTTTGTTCGATAACGGCTTATGCCACGTCAGCTTCAGCCTCAATGGTTAATAAGTAACCCAAATTGCGGAGTTGGTTGAGTGCACGGTCCTTGGCATTTTCGGGGTCGCGCTTGGTGAAGTAATTGCTGCCAAGGTCACTATAGGTCTCGCCGCTCTGGAGCATGTTCCAAACAGCTACGAGCATGGCGTGTTCGAGGGCGACGACGGTCTTGATTGAACCCCTGCCAGAAGCGATACGCCAATTCTTGGCCGCGAGATAGGTGTCTTTGCCACTAGACGCCGCCATGGCCGTAGTCCCGAGAGCACTTTTCAGGTAGGGGTTGCCCAGACGGGTGCGGGTGGATTTCACCCGACTAGCTGATTCGTTGGAGCCCGGACACGTGTCCGCCCACGAGGCCAGGTGCCCGGCAGTTGGAAAGCGACTCATGTCAGCCCCGGTCTCAGCGATGATGACGTCAGCCACCTTGGTGGAGATCCCCGGGATCGTAACCATCAGATCCCGGGCTACTTGAAAAGGAATCATCTCCTCCTCGATGTGCGTCGTCAACTCGTCAATGGCGCGGGTGTGCTCGTCGATCAGTCTCAAGTGGAGCTCCACCAAGAAGGCGTAGTGCTCACTAAACATCCCCACATAGTTGTAAAACGCAATTAGATGTAATTTCACAGTTGGTGGGATTCCTGATCTGAGATAGTTGAAAGTAGTCAACTTTTCGAAGGAGGGAATCATTGATTTCATAGGAGCAAGACGTGGAGATCCATGCATTACAGGCAAAGGGTTGGGCCAACCACGCCGCTTCCGAGACGTCGGTCTTTCTCCCGGGGAGGTTCTTGACGTATCGCGGGTTCACAAGCATGATTTCGAAGGGACCCTCTTCGAGCAAGTAGTAAAACGGTTTCCAATAGTCAGATGTTGCTTCCATCACGACCAGGGTTACTCCCTCGGTGATGAGTTGATCGCGCAGCGCGAGTACCTGGCTTGTCACCGAGCCCCAGGTGGTAACCGTCGAAGTAGCCTTGACCTGACCCTGTAGATGTAATCGAACGCACACCTTGACGTCTCTTTTTGAAATATCAAGTCCGGCGCATCGGGGGGTGGACGATATCCATAGTCACCCTTTTTGTCTAACTGAGTATTCGATGTCCGACTCAGAGAGGGCGAGGTGAAAGAGAAGTCATGTCGCACGTGCTCTAGGGCAACAATCCACGGTTCTCATGGTGCCCTCCACCACCATGCTGGCCTACGGGCTCAACGGCACTAAAGAAACACCGGGTGTCTAACCGAACCGAACATTTCTAATTATTGAAGATTTAACTGCGTGGTGCCACTCTCTATCACTGTCGGTCGCTTACAATCTTCTATCTCCACGGCGAGCCCGCTCGGGCGGGGTCTGGGCTGCTGGCTAGAAATTGAACTTGAGTTCTATCGTCTTGCCCGCATCTTTTGGCGCCAAGATGGGTCTCACTAGCCTTATTGGACACCTACCAGGCAAAATTGTAATATTGCGTGCAAACTATCCGCTAGCCGTTTGGTTTCATTGATCGTAAGTTTTGACTATGGTCTTGTCGAATAAATCGGCGCCGATTGATTGTCTGCGTGAGCGTGAGACGACAAATTTATGGCGTGACGAAAGCTAAACCGCTTGCGACGTAGTAGCTGCATTTCTGATAAGAGTTCGGTAAATCGACTTAGAGGTCATTTCCGGAGTAAGAGAGATTAAAACTTTTGTTTGCCAGTGGAAAATCCGGAACGATTGTTTCGGACATCGCTATCGGAATCGCGGGCCAGTTAAACCAAGATGGGTCGACGATTTTAACCCGGCTTAATCGGTTGGAGCTATCTATTTCTACGCGAGTAGTGATGGTTCCACGCCACCCTTCTACGATTCCTATACCACGTGCTGAGGTGGGCGATTTGCAATGGGCATTTTTCGACGACGACGACGACGCTGTGATTCCGAAGACTTGACCGTTGGCTTGGAGAAGCTGGGCAGAGTTTTCGAATTCGTTCGCGCGAATTTGAAAACGCGCCATCACGTCACCTGCGGTTTGCGCCGCAGTTTGGAAAGGTAGATTTATGAATGGGTTGCCGATTCGGGCATCGCTGCTTATTCCAGATGCACGAGCTGTTGGACCAAGTACATCGAGAAGAATTGCATCGTCTTTCCGCAGTGTTGCGGTGCCCGTGAACCGTTCTCTGACGATCGCATTTTCGTTAATCATTGAATAGATTTCAGAGAACGTATTGATTATTTGAGCCATTTCATCACGGTTGATTTGACGTAAAGTGTGTACACCCCCGATTGAAATTGCTCCTCGAAGTAGTCTGTGACCAGTTATTTGTTCGTTAATTCGAAGGAGCTTTTCTCGGAGTACAAGTGCTTGTGCGTTGGCTAACGAGAATCCGACATCATTTGCCAATGAGCCAATGTCAGAAACATGGTTGTAGAGTCGTTCCAACTCGAGGAGCATCGCTCTTGCCATCGCAATGTCTTCATCTACTGTAATTCCAAGAGCTTCTTCTACTGCGAGTGCGTAGGCGAGGGAATGTCCTACTGAAGTATCGCCGGATATTTTTTCCGAAAGAGTTAATCCGTAAAATACATCGTTACCTTCGAAGAGTTTCTCGAGACCTTTATGAAGGTACCATAAGCGTATTTTTAACTTTATGATTGTCTCTCCAACAGCGTAGAATCGAAAATGGCCAGGTTCTATCAATCCGGCATGAATTGGACCTACCGGTATCTCGTAGATTCCGGGCCCTTTCACTGGTATAAAAGGAAATTCTAGATTACCCTTAAGAAAAATGGGATTGCCACTATCATGGCGCATGGGATACCACGATGCGGGCCAATGGCCATGTCGTACAAGTCTTCGCGGTAGTGGGTGATTGAGAATTTTGATACCAAAGAGATCATGGAATTCTCGCTCGAACCGACTAGCGGGAAAACTCAATGCTGCAAGACTGCCAATTTTTGCGTCGTGCTCAGTAAGGGAAACCTCAATTTCAGTTCGCCTATTAGTACAGGGGTTCGCAAATACATATACCAGCCGGATGCTGTCATAGTCATCAATGGCGCAGGCGAGGGCGAGCCGTGACCCGCTTGCCAACTGTGTACTAATTGATTCGTGTAATGCTTCCGCGGGGATATGAATTATCTCTCTGGGGATGACAACGTCAGAAGTCGGGGAGAAAGTCCACGTGATCATTTAGCAAATCCAAGTGTATATGTGGCTTGAGACACCAGTTGTGAAATTGGGGATGTAACGATGCCGATATATAGCGAAAGTCCTATCCCAACGACCAATGGTATCGAATCTGTTATTGAGATTGAAATAGTAGAGACAGTTGTAGCTGCTTCAAAAAACAGCATTCTCCCTACGTGACGAGCCAGCGATCCAAACCCAATCAATAGGGCTAGAGACACTAGTACCAAAATAACGCTTTCTCCTGAAGTACCCAGACTGTATGCGATAGACGTTTCCGACGAAAAAATGGCAAATGGTGGAAATCCTAAAAGAGCCAACATGGCTACAGAAAGTGTCAATGCAATCATCGGAGTACGGCGTGTAAGAGCTATCACATCGGAAATGTCAGTCGAACCTATGTGCATTTGCATTATCCCTGCTGAGATAAATGCGATTGCTTTGGCGACACCGTGAGCGAATATTTGCAGAAGAAGAGCGTAAAGAGCTATGCGAGTGCCTATGGATCCAGCGATGGCTATCACGCCCATGTTTTCGATTGACGAGTAAGCAAAGAGACGCTTGAAATCTTTTTGACCGACCATCAATAAGGCGGCAGTCAAAATACTTGCGAGTGCCATGACGAGGAGTCCATTTTGGAACAGACCGGGCCCCACGCTGAGAGATGAAAAGCGTTCTAGACGCAAAATGATCGTGAATGCTACAGAAAGTAGAACGCCACTCATTAGCGCAGATACCGGTGCGGGCGCCTGGGAATGAGCATCTGCTAACCATGTGTGGAACGGAACGAGGCCGACCTTGGCACTATATCCAAGCAAAATGAGTCCGAGTCCCAGGCGTGTCGCGTCGTTATGCATGCGGGACGCTCCCCGGACTAAATAATGGATGTCTAACGCATTACTTGGACTTATGCCCGCGTGAATCGCAGAAAAATATACCAACACGGTTCCAAAAAACGCTAATGCAATCCCAAAGGAGCAAATTATTACATATTTCCAAGCTGCTTCCAGAGCTTTTGCAGTTCCTTTGTGCGCCACCAAGAAGGCGGTAGAAATCGTCGTTGCTTCCACTGCAACCCAAATTACGCCAAGATTATCTGATGTAATTGCAATTGACATTGCCCCGAGAAATATTTGCAGAAGTGAAAGGTACTGCCGTTGCTTGGACGCTCTGACTGGATCGCTCCGAATTTCAAAATCGAGAAAGCTCCAACTTGATACGATTGCTAGGAATGACACAATGGCTGTTACTGCAAGCATAAATGAAGTCATAGCGTCGCCGTAAAAGATAGAGCCTATGAGTCTGATTGCTTTGCCGTCGCTAGCCGCTAAAGACGCTATGACAAGTGCAATGGGTGTCCCTAGCGATAAGAGTCTAGGTAGTGTGCGCCCACGGCTCGTAGCAGTTACTATGGCAAGCAGGATCGATGTTAGAATCGGAAGAATCAAGGCAATACTACGGTAAGTCATTCATGCAATTCCTTTAATTCATCAATCTCCATTATTGATAAGTTTGGTCGTATCTTGATTGCAAGCAGTACCATTACGAGTATCAAGGAAACGACATCAAGGAGTACGCCTAGTTCGATTACACTTGGAACTCCGCCTGTAAGCGTGTAGGTAACCGCGGAAATTCCGTCGTCAAAGAGCAAGAATGCTATGAGAGTCGAAGCCATCTGACGCCTAGTGATCAGTAGTATCACGGAGATGAAAATTACACCAAACGAAATCGGCAATGCCCTTGCGATAGATCCATCGGCGATGACAGTCAGCTTATCGGCAATTAGATACGCTAACATGACGCTTATTCCAGACAACAAGAGAACCGAAGTTGAATTGACAGTCCGTTCGGATTGCCGCTCAGAACGAACTTGAACGGAAACGCGAGCTATCAAAGTCGGAGCAACTACCGCGTGAATAACTAGAACAGCTAGTGAAACTAGGATCATCTCCAGGTCGCTTGCTTTGAGTCCGTTTAGAAACGGCAATGTCGCTAAAGATACTCCCGCCAGTCTAAGTAGCCTGATCAAACCTCTATCGCTCTTTTGCCAGGCAATTGCCACTGCCGTGAAAAGAAAAGCTGCTGCATCCGTGTAAAAAAGATTCGTATACATCGAATTGCTCATAGCTTGGTATCCATTTTTATTTGAGTATGGGTGGTAGATATAATGAAGCAGTTACGGATAGAAGTCCTAAGACGAACGATCCTCCTAGTAGCTCTGGAACTCGGAATAGGCGAAGTTTTGCCATGTGAACCTCTGCAAGTGCGAGAATCGACGCTAGTAGCGTCACTTTAGCGCCGGTTATCAGTACGCTTACGCCGAGAAGAACCAAATTCGTTGAGTCGAATAGCCCCTCGGGTAAAAATAAGTTGGATATCAATCCAAGT
The DNA here is from genome assembly GCA_021785005.1 of Actinomycetes bacterium. GTDB lineage: Bacteria > Actinomycetota > Acidimicrobiia > Acidimicrobiales > Acidimicrobiaceae > Acidithrix. The sequence continues at coordinate 9,730 of JAJYGT010000095.1, read as the reverse complement.
AAAAGCACTAGTCGTATTGCCGATGCCCATTTGATCAATGCCAGTGGATAACCGCTGTACTCCAGGGTCATTGCTTCATGAATCATCGTAAGTTCAAGGTGAGTATTCGGATTATCGACTGGGAGTCGACCTGATTCGGCGATGACTACTATAACGAGCGCTGCAAACGAGAGGGCACTCGCAGGGGACGCAATTTGACCCGGATGAAGGATCGTGGCGCGTACGATTGCGAAAATATTCGAGGAATGCGCACGAATTGATAGGGCATAGACGGACATGAGTATGCTCGGTTCGAGAAGAGCGACGATCATCATTTCCCGACTTGCGCCCATGCCACCAAAGACCGTACCACTGTCTAGCGCACCAAGGGCGAGAAAAACACTTCCAAGAAGAAAGAATCCTACGACCCAGAAAAGATCGAACGTACTGGAAAACGGAAGCTCGATGCTGACAAGCGGTATCATAGCGCTTGCGCTTAGCGTGGACGCAAATAGAGCTAGTGGCGCGAAGCGGAAGAACCCGCCGGCGGTCTGAGGGTATAGTACCTGTTTTGAGAATAGCTTGCGAGTCTCGCGCCAAGGTTGTAGGACGTCCGCGCTCCGTCGCCCTTCAATACGGTTTTTGATCCAGCTCATTAATCCCACCACAAGAGGTGATCCCGTCAAAATAAAGACAATTTGCGCACAAAGGGATATAATCGTCAACTAAGAAACACGACCATAGCTAAGAGTCCAACGGCGCCAAAAGCTAGGTAACGTCTAAGGGAACCATTGTGGAATAGCCGAATAATTTGTGCCGTCTGCGATATTGCAGCGATCACACGATTATAAAGAGCCGATTCGATCGCGTCTTGCTGGGTGTTTCGGAATTGAATCCGTGACATGATAAGACGAGATTCTTCGAAGGTTTCGGTCTCTACATCGCGATGAGGGCGCAATACGTCAGAAAAGACGCGTTCTAGCGGTTCTGCGAAAGACGAGGCGTTGTATTGCATCGCAGGTGAAAGTTCACGGGCTCCGCAAGCCCACGGTTCGACGGTTCGACTTTCGGGATGACTTTTCCCTACAATCGTAGGTATTATTGTGGTCAGCAATAGACTTGCGATTAGTATTGCAGCTGACCCGATCGGGAGGATTATTCCTCCCAAGGTGTCAAAGCCGAGCGTTTCACTCGTGCCTTGTGTCGTGGGACCAAACGATCCGTTACCCAAGCCGTGCACGATATTCGCGCTAATTGACGTCAAGCTGGATGGGAAAAATCCTATCAAAATATTGCCAACTGCCAATAAACCCATACCAAATTGCATAGCGCGAAAGTTCTCGAGTTTTAATTCGCCGAGATCACTACGTGCCCGCCCAAGAAACCCAATTCCGAACGCTTTTACCATTGCCATAATCCCTATTCCCGATGTTAGAGCAATGGCTCCTATGGCTAGGGGAGCTGCCAACGCTGCCAATCCCCTGGTTGGTCCGATATGAATAAGCGTTTGCAATAAGATCCATTCACCAATAAATGCTGCTCCAAAGGGCAACCCCGACGACGAAATTGCCGCTATCCCAAATGCAGCAGTGCTGAAACGGAGTTTTTTTGCGAGACCCCCTAATGAATCAAGATCTGTTGTGCCGGTAACGTGTGCTATGACCCCGGTTGCGAGGAATGCCAGCGCTTTGAATATCGCGTGCGAAGCGACGAGGATCAAGGTTGCTAGCGTAGATGCGAATACGAGGTATGTTTGATGCAGAGCGGTCATAAGGACTTCGGTACCGACTGCCATAGCTATTATGCCCATATTTTCGCTAGTTGAGTAGGCCAAGAGTACCTTTAAATCGCTAGAAGATGAGGATTGCATAACACAGTAAACTGCGGAAATTGCACCAACTGCCACTAAAAGCAACCCCCACCATTGGGGACCTCCTCTTAAATAAACCGATACGAACTTAACTAATCCATATATCCCAAGTGACACCATCGCGGTACTCATTAGTGCGGATGCCGGAGCGGGAGCCTCGGGATGAGCTTTGGGAAGCCACGCATGAAGTGGAACTAGGCCAGCCTTTGTGCCGAATCCTATGAATGCCAAAATGAACGCCCAATTTCGCGTATCAGGGGTAAGTAGCGATGCATGACGACCGATTGCACTAAAGGTTGCGTTGTCAAAAGGGTTTGTTATTACTGCGAAAAAGGCAAGGATGGAAAAAAAGCTTAATTGACTAAGGACCGCGTATAGTAGTGCAGCCCTTTGAGCATTGGGACGCTCAATATGGTTAAGAACAAGGAGAATAGATTCTAGGGACATCATTTCCCACAAGATTAGAAACGTAGGAACCGTGCTGGCTAACGGAATTAGTTCGAGCGTTGCGATGAATATGGGGAATGTTGCTATAGAAATGGCTGAAAACGAACTAACCCTTATATACCCACAATTAAAAATTGAGACACAAACAGCGATTGACGCGATGATAAGTGTGAAAAAGGATCCAAGCTGATCCGAGTGAAATGAAATTCCGAATGGCGGTGCTAGCCAAGGCAGGCTAACGGAAAAGAAGTGGTGGTTGATACCAGCAAGTCCGGTTTTGAATCCATAAATAGAAAAAATAAGACTCAATAAATTCGCTATTTTTGCAAAAATGCTAAACGATGTTAAAGGTTTGCGATGGCTATTTTCGGTACTCGCAATAGCGTCGACACTCATCGTTTGGATACCGTTCGTAACGACTGTATTATTTTTGTGGGTGATGGGGGACATCCTGGAATTTCTAGGTCCACCGGGAGTAGGTCGGGGACCGCCGCTGCGACACCGTATCCAGATCTCAACCCGTTGCAATTGATGGCGCAATCTCCCAAAGCCACTACTACTTTTGGCTCGGGTACTGAAGAGTAGGCTTCTTGGAGAGCTTCACGCATGTTAACTGTCACCACACCAGTCACTAGGAGGCCATCTGAATGCCGAGGAGAAGCGGTAAGAGAAATACCGTAACTTTCGAGATCGTATGTCGGCGAGAAACAACCAGAAATTTCAATTTCGCACCCGTTGCAACTTCCTGAATCGACATGTCGCAAGACGAGTGATCCTGGAATTAGATCACCGCGAATATTTTCACTAGAGTCAGGTTGTTTCTGAATTTCGGTGACTTGGTGAAACCATTTTGTAGGTTTATATAGTTTCACGGGTACTCTAGATTTCATCGAAGTGACGCACCCTATAATATTCATGCTCTTGAATCCAGAGAGTTATTTAGGTCGGCGAGTAGTTTCGCAGAATCAGTTAACACCTCGGTAAGAATACGACGGGCCACGGCAAGGAGTTCGGAAATTTCGGGGTGGAGTAACGAGTACGTCACGGTGGCGCCGAGCTTCGTTGAATCAATCAAACCTGCACGCTTGAGAACGGTAAGTTGTTGGCTGAGATGAGAGGCCTCAAGCCCGGTACTTTCATTTAATTCGGAAACAAGCTTTGGTCCGTCAGTTAACAATTCCAGTACGCGAATCCTCGCTGGGTGCCCAAGGGTTTTGAAAAAGTCAGCTTTCAGCTGATAAAGCGGAAGTGTCATCGGTCTCCGTTATTGATAAATATATCAATGTATAAATTTATAAATAATAGTATAGATTCATTCTTTGAATCGCGGTACGCTGTGGTGCTTTGAGTCAACTATTGCACCACCTCAGTGGGTTTAAATCGAAAACATATTTAAAGTGCGCTAGTTGGTTAATGCCAGCCTGGGCAACTTGCAAACCTTCTGAACTATGCCGTTTCATCACTGAAATTGCGATATTTCGTCGATTGTCGTTGAGGATCGCTCCGCCGTGGCCACGGGCAATGATGCTGGCAACCGCCGCTTCGTTTTTGTTGTCGTAGATTATGAAGTGTTGATTTGAATGTTGTTAGAGAATCGCTAACGGTATTGGAGGTGACGTTTTGGTAGTTCAGCTATAAACATGTATAGATTTTTGCATAATGCAAGATCTTGCTGGAGTACGACCGACTTGGGCGTGCTTTTGCAGGCCCAAGTCGGTCGTAATTTCGGTGGTCGATTCTTGTTAGCGTAAAAGCCCGATCATGATCGCAAACCTACTTGATTATCGATTTGTCAATTTGGCTATCCGAATTCAAGTAACTGGAACCCGAAGGTGGATTCTCGTTCCGAAGTTCTGGCGAGAATAAATTTCAAGCTGAGCTCCGATAAGTTCAGCACGTTCTTTCATGCCGCTTATACCGAATCCCCCGAATCCATTTTCTACTTCCATTCCGTTGCCATCATCGGTCACAACGGCGTGGAGTACTGTGGGATCATTTTCTACCCAAACTTTCAACGACGCCCAGTCTGCGCCGGAATGCTTTTGGGCATTTGCTAGAGCTTCTTGCACTATACGGTATACAGTGATCTCAATCGCACTAGAAAGACCTTCACCTAGTTCCTCTGGTAGCTCGCTGACTACTTCAGGCTTCCCGATTGACGCGCATAGACTTTTTAGACCCGCGATCAATCCTAGATCGTCCAGTATCCCAGGTCGCAAGCGCGTCATTGTGTTTTTAACTTCTTTAATTGCAGATAATACGAGCTCCTTGGCTCGTTCAATTGCTATTCGGGACTCAGCGATATTTTCAGGATACATTGCCGCGTCTAAGTGATACAACGACGAGTGCAGGAGCTGACCTAGACCATCGTGGATATCATTAGAAATTCGTTTACGCTCTAACTCTTGGGCCGCAATGGTGTTCGCGGCGAAAGTCTCTAGCTGTTGTTCACGACGTTCAAGTTTTTCCACAATTGCGGCCATTTCTACATTCGCTGCGAAAAGGTTTGCAACATATTGCAGATCTCGTACCAAGCTGTCAGGGTCTTCTGGGGTTGTTGTCCAGTGCACGTTTAATACACCCACAATTCGCCCTCCCGGTCTTAGCATTGGTACTGAAATTAGATACTGGAAGTTTTCGCCACCAAGTGCTGGAATGTATTCGTAACGTGGATCGTTCCATTTGTCGGGTACGATCGCTGGAACCTTTGCTTGCGCTACCCAACCGGCAATACCGTCGCCGACAGCAAGTCTGATTTTTCCGCGCTGCTCGGAATAGGGCGGGGTGGCGCCAATGAGTCCGAGATGAACTTGGTCTGCCTCCACCAAGTGAACAAAGCAGACATCTGCGCCAACGGAATCAACCACGAGTTCAGCAACCCTGTCGGCCAGTTTCTCAAGTTCGGTTTCAGTAGTTATGGCGTCGAGAATTCGCCGCAAAAGGTCGGCTCTATTACTTTTTTGATCGGGTTCCAAGGGCTGGTTCACGATTGTATCCTTATCTAAAAATCGCTTCGCGCATCGCGAGAGCTACTGCTGATGTGCGGTCTTTAACGCCTAGCTTGCGATAAACGGCGCTCAAATGTGTTTTTATCGTCTCTTCGCCAACGTACAATTTCGCAGCGATGGCTTTATTGGAATGACCTTTGGTGACTAAATCCAAGACCTCTGATTCTCGTTGTGTCAGACCTAGGTGTGCACCCGGCCAAAACTCACCGGAATGTATACGAGCTGCGGTAAGAGCTACGCGACCTGCAAGCTGAGGGTCGACAACGATATCCCCGTTTTTCACTCGTAATAACTGTTCAAGTAATTCCGCTGCGGATATTTGTTTTAACAAAAAGCCTTTAGCTCCAGCTCTAAGCGATTGAAATAGATATTGTTCGTCGTCGTAAACGGTAAGCATGACCACTGCGACATCAGGATGCCGTGCGGTGAGTTCTCGGCACAGATCAATCCCGCTGTCATTTTTAAGCCGGATGTCGCTTATGACTACATCAACGTCTGTATTTGCTACGAACGCAAGTGCTGACGCTTGATCCTTTACCGTACCGACTATTGCCACTTGGCTTTCAAATCGCTTCATCATGGAGGCAATTCCATCGAGAATGATATCCTGATCGTCTACGAGGAGAACCTTTATCGGCGCGGTACCGTTTGTTGACATCTGTGAACTTTGCTCCATGGCTCAAATCTTATTGCATTATGTACTGTGTGCCAAAGCTCACTGTAAAATTGATTATGGATTTTACAGTTGTGAACGCTAATGCTAACCACAGCATAGCAATCTTCTAAATCCCTCATATGTGGGAAGAATCTAAACAAGGTAATCTAATAGGGTCTTTTGAAAGGTCGGATCACTATATTTTGGGTTTGGACTAGAACACTTGTTTGCAATTGTTTTTTGTCCAATTAGCTGCCCATTTATTAAAGATCGAAGTTCAAAACAAAATCTTTGATTGTAGCGGGTGAAGGGGGCAAAAATGGGAGCGACGGAAGAGATTCTTATTATTCCATCAGTCCTACCAGCTGATTATTCACAGCTCGGAAAAGCGATTATCGAGCTCGAGGAAGCTGGTGTTGACAGGATTCAGTGGGATGTGATGGATGGCGTATTTGTGCCAAATCTCACTTTTGGACCCGATATCATCGCGTCAGTTCGAAAAGATACTTCGTTGTCTTTTGAAGCACACCTGATGATCGTAGAACCAGATCAGTACTTCACCAACTATGTGAATGCCGGCTGTGATCTTTTAATCGTGCATGCGGAATCAACCCGTCACTTACACAGGAGTCTGTCAAAAGTAAAAGAGGCAGGTGCTAAAGTCGGTGTTGCTTTAAATCCCGCTACTCCAATAGAGGCAATTGAAAACGTCATCGACCTGGTAGATCTTATCCTGATTATGACCGTTAACCCGGGCTTCGGTGGACAAGCGTACATCTCAACGATGAGCTCAAAAATTAGGGCCGCGCATGAGTTGGCAACGTTGGCTGACCACGAGATCGAAATTGAAGTCGATGGGGGCATATCTGCTTCGACCGCGGCTCATGCCGCAAGTGCAGGCGCCCGCGCATTGGTAGCCGGATCAGCACTATATCGCCATCCCGATGGATTGAAGGCGGCAGTGTCTGAGATCCGAGAAATTGCTATCGCAACTATTTCCTGAATTCACTGAAAGAAACATGGTCTATACAGATGAAAAATAACCTCGATGAACTTTGCGTTACCGCGATTCGTATGCTCTCTGCCGATCAGGTAGAAAGAGCTAATGCTGGCCATCCGGGACTCCCATTGGGACTTGCTCCAGCTGCTTACGCGTTGTTTAGCAGGGTATTGAAGCACAATCCAAAAGATCCCCATTGGGCAGATCGAGATCGCTTTGTTTTATCGGCCGGGCACGGTTCTGCGTTGATCTATTCCTTGCTACATCTTTATGGTTATGAAGTTTCGCTTGAGGATCTTGAGAATTTCCGGCAGCTAGGTTCAAAGACTCCAGGGCATCCAGAATACAGACACACTCCGGGTGTGGAAATGACTACAGGTCCTTTGGGTCAAGGAATTTCAAGTGCGGTAGGCATGGCTCTGGCTGAAGCGATGCTCAGTGCAAGACTAGAAGAAGCGGGTAGCTCTGGGCTAATCGATCATTACACGTATGTATTCGCATCTGACGGCGATCTCATGGAAGGTATTTCTCATGAGGCAGCTTCACTGGCTGGTCATTTGGGTCTGAATAAGTTGATCGTCTTGTTTGACTCAAATGACATAACAATTTCTGGTTCGGCATCAATGTCTTGTACGGACAATGCCTTACAGCGTTTTGCGAGCTATGGTTGGAATACTATTTTGCTTGAGGATGCGCAAGACATTGATGCAATTGAGGCAGCTTTTCTCCAGGCGAAAGCAAATACGACCGGCCCTACGTTAATTGAACTTCGAAGCATTATTGGATATGGCGCGCCAACCAAGGCTGGAAAAAGTATCGTTCATGGAGCTCCTTTGGGGGCGGTTGAAATGGCAGGTACGCGTAAGTTTTTTGGGTGGGATTTTGACCCGTTTGTAATCCCAAGCGAGGTATATAACCATATTCGCGGGTCTGTAACAAAGTACTCTGAAGTGCAAGCTGCATGGCAGGCTAAGTTCGCTTCGGCGACGGAAGCTGCAAAAAAACTGATTTTTCCTGAAATCTTGTCCCCCAGTTATATTTCGCAGGAACTTGAAACTTTCAAGCCTGATCAATCATTGGCAACTCGAATTACTTCCAAGAAAGTACTCACGCAGCTTCATGCCAAGATTGATTGCCTAATTGGCGGTTCAGCTGACCTTGCGGAATCGACTGGAACGAACCTTGACTTGCCCGCGGTTTCAGCCGGTGAGTATTTAGGGCGCGAGATACATTTTGGAATTCGCGAACATGCTATGGGTGCAGTTCTGAATGGAATTGCTTTGCACGGTAGTTTTAAGCCCTTCGGTTCTACTTTTCTAGTCTTTTCTGACTATGTGCGACCCTCTGTAAGGCTTTCTGCGATTATGGGCGTAGGTGTCGTATATGTATTTACACACGATTCGATCGCAGTCGGTGAGGACGGACCTACGCACCAACCTATCGAACAGGTAACGGCACTTCGCGCAATTCCAGGACTTCGCGTTATGCGTCCCGCCGATGGAAATGAAACCAACGCCGCTTGGGCCGTTGCCCTCGGTGATTCCACTATGCCAAGCGCGATTATTTTGTCACGTCAAAATCTTCCTACGCTTACTGAGCACAGGGATCCCGAGTGGGTTACTCAACTTGGAGCACAAGTTGTTTACGATCCAGAGGCTCCAAAGGCCGTGGTATTTGCTTCAGGTTCGGAAGTTTCGCTAGCTATTGACGCTGTTGCCCACTTGGAAAAAACTTTAGGTATCTCTGCTCGAGTTGTATCGGTCATGTGGCGCGAAAAATTTCTCGAGGCCACAGCAGATAATCTCGAATCAATATCTTTGGGACTGCCAACTGTAGTGGTGGAGGCCGGTATTTCCCTTGGTTGGGAGTCTGTGGTCGCCCATCACAGCGACATCGTATGCATGTCAAGTTACGGTGCGTCTGGTAAGGGACCTCAAGTAATGGCACATTTTGGATTCAGCGCTGAGGCGGTAGCTGACCGGATATCAACTGCAATATCTCGCGAATCGAAAAACGTGTTGTCAAGTGGCACACGGGACTTTGCTCTGGAAAACGCATTGGTAAACGCTTGTGTTCAGGCGGCCAAGGCTTGTTTTGGAGATGTTGGACGTGGAGATCGCAAAGGTGCCGACCACCTAGCCGTTGAAGCGATGCGTTTAAGCCTCGGTACTGCACCGGTGTCGATAGAGGTAGTTATCGGCGAAGGTGAAAAAGATCAGGCGCCGATGCTCTATCGGGGCGAGCGGTTGGGGAATCCCACCGGCACTCAGTACGAAATTGCTGTTGATCCCCTGGAGGGAACAAATTATGTGGCCAAAGGTCAATATGGTGCAGTTTCGGTTATAGCAGCTGTGCCCAAGGGTGGCTTTAGGTTCTTACCGGGATTTTACATGGACAAGATTGTTGTGGGTTCAAAGGGCAAGGGTGCTTTGACGATGGGCGCATCCATTGAAGACAACATATCTCGACTCGCCAAAGTGCTTGAAAAGAAAATCGAGGACGTTGAAATTGTTGTACTTGAGAAGCCGCGACATAAAGACCTCATAGCCAAAATTCGTGCGCTCGGCGCCAAAGTTCGCGAAGTTCCAGATGGCGATGTAATGGAAGGCTTTGAAGTCTTGGTTGGCTCAGCGGATGCTCTCTTTGGTATAGGTGGCGCTCCAGAGGGCGTGATTATGGCTGCTATGGCTATGGCCCTAGGCGGCGAGTTTCATGGACAATTGGCGCCTCAAAGCGAGTCCGAGAGGCAAATGGTTTAGGCGTACGATCCA
>JAJYGT010000057.1 GCA_021785005.1 Actinomycetes bacterium | reverse complement strand
TCGACGCAACTCATCCGCGCTCGCGCCTTCCGCTGCAGTTCTAACGATTACTCCAAATCCCTCCGGCTTCAAATCCGTCAAAACCCGTCGCAGTCTTCTTCGCTCATCATCAGGTAAACGTTTCGAAATTCCGTAACTCTCGGAATTGGGTACAAGGACAACGAATCGACCCGGAAGAGACACCTCTTGCGTAAGTCTCGCACCTTTGGTGCCGATTGGATTTTTCGTGATTTGGCACAGAGCTACTTGACGCGGACGCAAAAGGTGTTCAATTCTCACTTCTCGATTCGACGCCTCGATCAAGTCGTCCCGATCATAACGAACATCTCCGCGATAAAGCACCGCATTTTTGGTCGTTCCAATATCTACGAAGGCAGCTTCCATCCCTGCCAACACGTTTGTAACTCGTCCAAGATAGATATTTCCATCTATTGAATTCGGATCGAGACCAACCTTGGAAACGTAGTGTTCAATTAGCGTTCTTCCTTCAAGAACTGCAATTTGTACAAAATCATCGGCTTTATGTACACACATTAGATAACGGCCTAATGGTCTGCCATTTCGCGATTTACCGAGTCGCTGATTTGCACGCCTGGATCCAGTCCAACCCTCGGTTTGTGTTTCGTTGGCTAGGGGGGTTCCGACATTGAACAAAACTGGGTCATCTGTACGTTGACGCACTCTCGGGTTCCTGCGTCGCCTAGAAGGACCACTTGATCTTTGCTCTGGAGTATCAACCGTTTGATCACGAATCACATTTTTCCCGAGCGGGGGCCGAAGTGTTGTATTCTCCGAGCTACGTGTTGGCTCTTCTGCCAATGGCATACCAGTGATATTTCTAGCCTGGCTAACCTGCATATTGCGTTGCGATGAATTACGCGTATTTCTACGACGCCGACTTGGTGTATGCGCCTGTTCAAGCGTTGGCTCAACGACCACAGCAGGTTTTTCCTCAAGCGGCTGCGAACTCGAATCCGTAGGTCTCGGGGCACGTGGCCTACGTTGACCTCTGAACGGCTTACGTTCGTACCTCGGCGATTCGCCGGTTCTGTTATTAGGTTTCGAATCTTCTAATCCGCGATCCCTATTGGAATCTGAGCTGTTAGAACTTGGTTCGAGGTGCGGTGTATCTGACATTGAAAACCTGCTCTTTTTAAATAGCTAAGAGCGCAAAAATTCGAATCCAGTGTTTGGAACATTATTGACCAACATGACCATGGCAAAGTTCTGAGAATGTAGATCTCTCTCCGCAACCTGGGCTTCAATTTCTTGCGCGCAAATGTGAAATTAGGTAGCGCGTGACCACTCGCTGGAATTTTGGAAACTATTTGACGCTCTGGCATATTCTCGTAGCACGATGCCAGGTACGTCAAACTCCCCAAAAAAGCAATTATTAAAACCAACGATGTCATTTGCATACAGTCTAGCGGGCCATTCACACTTGCGGAGAATAAGCCGTGGTGTTTCTCGACAAATTGCTCACACTTCTACAACTTCAACCTTGGTTTGATTTAGTAAACGTGGTTGTCGTTGACGGCCGATTTGTGGATGACGGCGTCGCAGGTGTGCCACTAGTTATTGATGAAGAGTGGCTGACAGGAGTGGTAGGCGGAGCAGTTTGTGCGACACCGTATCGAGCATATGTAGTGGCACCAGCCGGGATGTGAGGTTGAGTAAACACCGGAGCTGAAACGTTATGTTGGCGCAAGTAGTTAAAGATTGAACGTACCACTGGTGCAGCTCCTGATGCACCGAACCCTCCGTGTTCAACTACCACTGCAATCGCGTACTGCGGCTTTGGTAGAGGTCCAAATCCCACAAACCAAGCATTTGGTTCAAGGCCGGTCACCGATGCTGTACCGGTTTTTCCAGCCAACGGATAGCTGCTCAACGGGAATCCCGCGAAAGACCCGTATGCAGTTCCCATGGGATTCGAAACAACACCTGTGAATCCAGTTAGCATAGCCGCCCGATCAGCCGGAGGTAAATTTACATGCGTGGCTACTTGAGGGGCGAATTTCTTGACAAGTTTGCCATTTTGATTGACAATTCCAGCTACGATTTGTGGCACATATCGTGTGCCTCCATTCGCAAATGTTGCGTATGCGTTCGCCATTTGAAGTGGCGTGACCACAGTTTCTCCCTGTCCAAACGCCATTTCGATTTGATCGGCGGTGTACCATGTATCGTACGGATATGCAGCTGGGTACTTTTTGTGCAACAGTGCGCGCAATGTTGGTGAATCTACTAATCCGGCCGCTTCACCTGGCAGATTTATACCTGTGGGCGATCCGAAACCGTACGCATTAGCCATGTTCTGAATCGGAGTAATTCCGTATTTGGCTGAGTTTGCATAAAAATCGTAGCCAAGGTTATAAAAAAACACATCGTCCGAAGCTGTGATCGCAGTGGAAATATTGATCGTCCCTAAATGCTCTCCACCTGAGTTGTGGAAACTACAAAGTCCAGATCCGGGTTTACAGTTTGGGATATTAAAGATACCGGTATCGTTGAAATAAAAGTAGGGAGAAATAAGGCCGGAGGACAACGCTGCTGACGCGGTTGCGATCTTAAAGGTTGAACCTGGAGTGTACAAACCGTCAATTGCTCGATTCAAGGAAGGGTCGCCGTACTGCGGTAATGTGATTTGATCATAGGTAGCTTGAGATATGTTGCCCACCCAGACTGACGGGTTATAGCTTGGATAGGAAGCCATGGCCACAATCTGGCCCGTATTCACGTCTTCGACAACTGCAGCACCAGTTAGATGGTTGAAATATATGCCCCGCGACGGATCGTAAGTGTGAGAAAGCTTGGCGATCTCGGAAGCTAACGCAGCCTCAGCAGCTTTTTGTACTCCCAAGTCAAGGGTAAGCACCACATTGTCCCCAGGCTTCGCTGGTGTCTTTGAAAGAGTGCTAACCACTTGCCCTGCGTTATTCACCTGCAACGTGGTTTTACCTGGCGTCCCGCGCAAATAACTTTCGTAACTAGCTTCAACCCCAGCCTGACCAACTTGATCTCCTGGTTGATAACCTTGTGCCGTATATTGAGCCAGCTCACTGGGTGAAATTTGGCGAACATACCCAAGCACTTGGGCAGCCGTAGTCGCCTCAGGATACACTCGCTGAGTGGAAAGAGAACTCGAAACTCCTGGAAATAAACTTGGGTGTTCCCTGATATAAATTATCTCTTGCTTTGAAACATTGTAAGCTACAGGTACTGGTGCGTACGGACTCGCCTGAGGGTTATTGTACGCCGCCTGAATCGATGCAACGGAAATCCCAAGCGTTTTGGCGAGCCGCGGTAAAAGCCACGGGTCTTTCGCAACGGTAGCTTGATCAACAGTGATGGACTCGACCACCTGGTTTCCAACCAGCAGGTTTTCATTTCTATCCACAATAAGTCCACGCGGAGCTTGTGATACCACAACTCGCGTGCGGTTCTGGTTTGCCATCGCAACATAACTCGTGTGTGCAAGAACTTGAAGCGAATACAATCTTGCAAACAAAGCCACGAAAAGACTGAGCACGGCAAAACCTACAGCTCGAATCCTGCGTCTATCCGAAAGCGCTCCTGAACTTGGCTCGGATTCATCGAAAAATGACAAAACGTCTACTCCAATGCGTCAATCTCTGATTCCTCGGCGACTTGGAGGTCTTTCCTCCGTACCCATCGCCAAGACCCATCTAAGCAACGGTACCACCGGCACACTAAGAACTACCGTCAGGAGCGTAGCTACCAGCACTACCTCCGTAAATTTTTGGTCAAATAAGGTATTTATACCCAAAACATTCAGCAATGCACCAAGAAATGCTTCACCGCCACCTGCAGTGATCGCCACTATGGCGGTATCAACCAATCTTGAGTCCGGAAACGTCGTGACCTCCACCATGCCAGCAATGTAGCCCATGACCGCATATACAAGGCTAGATACTCCGAACGGAACTGAGGCGAAAGAGTCTGCGAACAGGCCAAATATAAAGCCGACAACCGCGCCAACTTCGCGCCCCTCTGTCAACCCGAGGAAAATAGTACCCGCAAGCAACAGATCTGGATGAACAGAAGATATTGTTAGCGTCCCAATTTGCGAACGTTGAATTGCTGCAAACGTCAAGATAACGAGCGGGATCTTAAAGTAGCGGTAACGATTCATGACGACGGCGGCAGCCAATCCAGCACCGCTACATATTCTAAATTATCCAGAGGCGCCATTGGTGCGATGTCCACGTGTTCTTCAAGACCGCCCGCTGGAGTATAGGCTTGCGTAACCCTACCTACAGGAATTCCACCTGGAAATATCTCACCCTGAAGGCCACTTGTGAACATAGGCTCCCCTTTATGCAATATTGTTCCAGGATCCACCAACTGCACTGCCAGGCTCGTGTTGGATCCTTGGCCAACAGCAAGTCCTATTTGTCCTGCATTACCAAACCTTACTCCTACCGAAAAGTTAGGATCACTGGCTAGTAGAACCGTCGACGTCGATGACGAAACTTGAATTACACGACCAACAAGTCCGAGCGAATCAACGACCGGATTTCCAACTTGTATTCCTTCCGAACTCCCTTTATCCAATTCAACACTTAATTGCAGGTTGGTTGGGGTAATCGAAATCACCATTGCTGGCGTACTTTTAACTGTGCCAATGTATTTGATATTGAGTTCTTGAGCAAGCGCCGTCATAGACGCGTAAGCACCTTGGTTTGCAACGCGCTGATTCTCGATCGAAAGAATTTGAGACCTCAATGCCTGGTTTTGAGCTCTGAGTCGTCCGTAATCAAAAGCGCCGACAATCGTATTATAGATTGGGTTGACCACATCAGTAGTAGCACTTCGAATCGGTGTCACAAAGTCACGAACCAACCCCTTGGCCGAGACCACAAAGCTCGGTGTTCGCCGATAACTGACAGACAATAAAGTAAAGGAAACAAGTAGAACAACAATAAGTGTGATACGTGGACGTCTAAACAGTGAATTTGTCACACGTGCCCTTACTTAGCCCTATCGACTGCTAGCTGAGATCAGCACCTGCTTCAAAGCGTCAAATTCTTCGAGGCATTGTCCAGACCCTAGTGCCACGCACTGCAACGGGTTGTTCGCAATAATAATTGGCATCCCGGTCTCTTCATTTATCCTGCGGTCTAACCCGCTCAACAATGCTCCACCGCCTGTAAGGACAATCCCTTGTTCCATGATGTCAGCCGCCAACTCTGGTGGGGTATTATCAAGAGTAAATTTGACCGCATCGACTATGGCTGAAATAGGTTCCTCTATCGCCTTGCGTATCTCTTGAGTCGAGACCAAAATCGTCTTAGGAAGCCCAGTAACTAAGTCTCGACCTCGAATTTCCGCTTGAAATTCTTCAGGAAGCGCTGTTGCTGAACCTAGCGCCATTTTCATTTCTTCTGCAGTACGTTCTCCAAGAGCCAAACTATGTTCTTTTTTAATGTAAGCAATGATTGCTTCATCAAGCTCGTCGCCGCCAATTCGAATGGATTTCGACGTAACAATTCCACCAAGCGAAATCACTGCAACCTCGGTAGTGCCTCCGCCGATATCTACGACCATATTGCCAGTCGGCTCATGAATGGGTAACCCAGCGCCGATTGCCGCTGCCATCGGCTCCTCAATAATGTATGCTGGCTTTCTGGCACCTGCATACTCAGCGGCCTCCTGCACAGCCCTTTGCTCCACACCGGTGATACCTGACGGAACACAAATGATCATGCGCGGCTTACCCGTAAAGCGCTTGTTGTGTACTTTGTGGATAAAATACCGGAGCATCTTCTCACAAATTTCAAAATCCGCAATTACACCATCTTTCAATGGCCTAATTGCTTGAATGTTGCTCGGGGTTCGACCAATCATTCGCTTGGCTTCTGCACCAACCGCCAAAGGTCGCCCATCCTTGGTATTGATAGCAACTACGGACGGTTCATTGAGAACAATACCTTTACCGCGAACATAAACCAACGTATTGGCAGTGCCTAAGTCTACTGCCATATCACGACCAAGAAACGAAGAGTATAACGCCATGCGAACCTCCAAATTAAGTTCTTTGTTTAAAAATAAAAATTATACGGACGGGTCAAGATATATTAATCTCACCATCCGAAAGTCATAAAGCTTGCGGTAGAAAATTATTAGAAGTTGAGTCTAATCAGGATTTCGTCGTCCGCTCCGGGAAGAAAATCGCAAGCTCTCTAGCTGCAGCTTCGGCAGAATCCGAACCATGCACTAAATTTTCAGCAATGTCGCACGCCAAATCTCCCCGAATCGTACCTGGGGCCGCCTGAGCCGGGTTCGTCTCGCCCATTAGAACGCGAACGATTGCCCAAGTATCTTTAGGACCGGAAATTTCAGTAACCAAGACTGCCGAACGCGTTATAAATGACACCAACTCGCCAAAAAATGCCTTGTTTTCATGTTCCGCATAGTGCGCCTTTGCACTTACCTCGTCGAGCACTCGTAAATCGGCTTTTGCAATCCGCAGTCCTTTCGACTCGATTCGCCGTAAAATTTCACCGACTAGCCCACGTTCTACAGCGTCGGGCTTACACATAAAAAAGGTTGAATCCATAGGCATTAGAGCATACTCCAACAATTGGAATACGCGCATATCGTATGGCTTGTGCTCGCAGCAACACAAGTGCAGAACTACTGAACTACTACGAATTCAAAAAAGCGCGAGCTGGTCCGACCACTCTAAACGAACCGGTAATGACGACAAGACCATTTTCTCCGGCAAGTTTTATTCCGAGCGCTACGCTGGCCTCAATGCTTGGAGCAGTCCGCAGATCGAAATCTAGCTTTTTCGCGATTACCTCTAGTTCCTCTGTTGGCGTGAAACGATCATAGGTTCCAAGACTCAGCACTATGGTATCAAACGTTCCCCGCAATTCGCCAAAAAACTCCTTGGAATCCTTGTGCTTCAAAAGGGAAACAACACAAATTCTGGGCTCGTACCCGGCAAATTCAAGGTCAATAAGTTGACATAATGCCCGTGCTCCTGCAGGATTATGAGCCACATCTAAAATAACAAGTGGCGAATAGTGGGCAATTTCCGCACGACCTGGTATTGCGATCCTGGATAAAATCTCGGAAAGAAAGTCTCCACTCAAAGATTTCTTAATTAGTTCTTCAACCGCCGCAATAGCTAAGGCCGCATTGTCGACTTGAAATCTGCCGTAAAGACTCAAATACAGGTCGCTAAAAATGGACCGACGGGTTCTCAGGTCGAATTTCCATCCACCTACGGCCTGGTACACCTCTGAAACTACAATGTCTTTACCGAGCCAAAGAAAATCTGTGCCGGCACTTTTCTCAATAACCTCAACAAGATCAGAATCAAGGATACCTACAAGGGAAATGGAATTCGCCTTAATTATTCCTGCTTTGTTTCGGGCCACGTCTCGCAATGTTGGCCCCAGCACTTCAAGATGGTCTTTAGCCACATTTGTAATAACTGCGACATCGCCATCCATTGCATTCGTAGAATCCCACGTGCCTCCGATTCCCACTTCAAGCACGAGGGTATCAACGCCTTCAGCGTAAAATAACGCAATAGCCGTTACTGTCAAAATCTCGAACCAACTTAACGTAATTCCAAGAGTCTTCTCCAAGCCGGACACCAGCAATAGTTCATCTGCTAAAAGTGCGTCCGACACAGGTTCTCCGTTTAAGCGAATTCGTTCGTTTACGCGGTGCAAATGAGGCGAAGTAAAGGTACCGACCTTATGCCCAAGCCCAACTAAAAGTTCCGTTGCTATGTAACTAGTAGACCCTTTACCATTGGTACCAGTTATGTGAATTGTCAAAAACTCTTGCGGAGAAATTCCAAGCGCCGATAAGGCGACACGCACAGAATCAAGAGTTGGTTCACCACGAAATTCACCCACCGATTCGAAATTTTGATGTTCATCTAGCCAAGTTAGAGCTTCTTGAATCGACCAGGTCATGCGTTAGTCCATGTCTGTTATTAGGAAGCGCGACGTGTTCTGGGGGGACGTTGAGTGCTTTCAGTTCGAGGGACAAGTGTTGGAGCAGCAAGTTTTTTAACAACATCACGATCTACAACACACCGTTGTATGTCACGCCGAGATGGCAGCTCAAACATGACGTCGAGTAATACCTCTTCGAGGATCGCTCGCAATCCTCGTGCACCTGTACCTCTTAGAAGGGCAAGATCAGCAATTGCTTCTAGACCATCACTGGTCACTTCGAGCTCTACTCCGTCGATTTCAAAGGTTCTCTGATACTGTTTCACCAGTGCATTCTTGGGCTCCACAAGAATTTGAATCAGACTTTCACGCTTCAAATTTGACACAGCACCTACAACTGGCAAGCGACCTACAAATTCTGGAATAAGTCCAAATTTTAGCAAATCCTCTGGCAAGGCATGATGAAACAATTCAGATGGATCCTGGCGGGTACCGGTAAGTTCAGCTCGAAAACCAATGCTCTTTTTCCCGATACGATACTCAATGAGCCGATCCAGGCCAGCAAACGCGCCACCACAGATAAAAAGAATGTTTGTAGTGTCGATTTGAATAAATTCCTGATGTGGATGCTTGCGTCCGCCCTGAGGAGGAACAGAAGCCACAGTTCCTTCCAAAATTTTAAGCAACGCTTGCTGGACACCCTCACCAGAAACATCCCTTGTAATCGAAGGGTTTTCGGCTTTACGAGCAATCTTGTCGATCTCATCAATGTAGATGATTCCCGTTTGCGCCTTTTTCACGTCGTAATCGGCCGCTTGAATTAGTTTAAGCAATATGTTTTCGACGTCTTCGCCAACATAACCTGCTTCGGTAAGTGCTGTAGCATCCGCGATTGCAAACGGTACGTTTAACATCCTCGCCAATGTTTGAGCCAACAGTGTCTTCCCACAACCAGTCGGGCCTAAAAGCAAAATGTTCGATTTAGAAAGCTCAACGTCCTTGCCTATTGAGTTTGCTTGTTGAATTCGCTTGTAGTGATTATAAACAGCGACTGAAAGCACTTTTTTTGCTCGCTGCTGCCCGATAACATAAGAGTCCAAAAATGCAGATATTTCTTGAGGCGTAGGCAACTCATCGATTTTCAAATCAGGTCGCGCGCCCTCGTCCTCCGAAATAATGTCTACGCAGAGTCTTATACACTCATCACAGATATACACGCTGGGACCGGCAAT
This sequence comes from Actinomycetes bacterium, assembly GCA_021785005.1. Taxonomy (GTDB): domain Bacteria; phylum Actinomycetota; class Acidimicrobiia; order Acidimicrobiales; family Acidimicrobiaceae; genus Acidithrix. The sequence goes on along the minus strand of JAJYGT010000057.1, from coordinate 6,761 downwards.
TAACTTGCGAACCTGCTTCTGCGTCATTCCACAAAAGCTGCACTTGACAAGCTCTTGGTTGTCACCAAATTTGGCCATTCCCCGTAACCTCCAAGCTGGAAAGTTGACTACCCGACATATATTGCTCTAAACATCAAAATTTCGATGTAAAAGCCCTTTAGCTAATTGACAATCATCTTTGATTCAGCCATTGATCTCGACGCGAGCACCTCGTCGATTATTCCATACGTCTGCGCCTCTTCAGCGCCTAAAATGAAATCTCGGTCTGTATCATTTTGAATTTTAGAGACCAGTTGCCCGGTGTCATTAGCCAACATCTCATTCAAGAGATCCCGCATCCGCAATATCTCTTTGGCTTGAAGTTCGATATCCGTAGCTTGACCACCAACACCTCCATAGGGTTGGTGCAAAAGGACGCGGGCATGAGGCAAGGCGTAACGTTTTCCCTTTTTACCTGCCGCCAATAGGACTGCTGAAGCTGAAGCGGCCTGCCCAAAGCAAAATGTGGACACATCGGGCTTTATAAACTTGATCGTGTCGTAAATCGCAAATAAGCCAGTAATTTCGCCACCAGGTGAGTTGATATATAAATTGATATCTCTATCTTGATCTTCGTACTCAAGAAACAAAAGCTGGGCACATATCAAATTCGCCACCGCATCGTCAATGCCTGTACCGAGGATAATTATTCTTTCCTTCAAAAGTCTTGAATAAAGATCGTACGCACGCTCACCTCTACTAGATGATTCAACTACCGTAGGGACCAGATAGTTATACGATTTCATTTTCCCTCCTCGGAAATGGCTTGCAATATAAACACTAGACGCAGTTAGTCAGCTAGTTCCGCTGTTGAGGTCGCATTTACCACAGGGTTTGGTTCGTCAGGTGTCTCAGCAGGTTCCTCTTTAGACTCCGCAATGTCACCACTGGTATCTGAATTGGTTTCGCCCGTAATTACAGCGCGATCCAGGACCACTCCGTGTTCGTCGACAAAATTGATATTTTCAAAGATCCAGTCAAGAGCCTTTTTCTTAGAAATCTCTGCCTTTAAAGCCGTCAACTGCCCAGATGATGCCAAAGAAGTTCTTGCTTCATCAATGTCGAGCTTGCTAGCCGTAGCGATCTTGGCGACTTCTTGATCCAAATCCTCGGTAGAAACCTCAAGATTTTCGGCCCGTGCGATTGCTCTCATTATTAGATCGTATTTAGATTCCAACACGGCGTCACTTGCAATTCTCATAGAGATCTCATCAGCTGTGGTATTTGCCAATTCTAGGTATTTCGCAAAGCTCAAACCTGAACTTTCTATTCTGTGTCCAAAGTTATGAGAAATTCGATCGAATTCCATCCTGACTAAAGACTCAGGAAGTTCCTGTAAGTTTGCAAGTTCAGCCAGCTTATTCACGAGTGCCTGGCGCCAAGAGTTTCGAAGCACCGATGATCTAAAGTTGTCAAGATTCGATCGCATATCGGCACGCAATTCATCCAAAGTGTCAAACTCAGATGCTTCTTTCGCAAAGTCGTCATTCAGCTCGGGTTTAACCAAACTCTGATGCAGTTTAATGACGCCGGAAACGTGAGTAACGGCGCTTTTTGTCACGGCTTCACTGGTGTCTGACTCTTGCTCTGACACTGAGCCGTTGTCAGATTCGTCGCTAACACTTTCAAACTCTATTTGAGCGCCAAGCGAACTACCCATAAGTGCAGCAGTCAAACCGGGATAGGGATCTTCTGCTCCAATTCGGAAAACGTAGTCGGAAAGTTCTACTGGCTCATCTTCACCCTGTTGAATCGTTAGATCTAAGGTGACAACCGATCCAGGACCCACAGCTGCGTCAGAATCTTCAAGAGTACCTAGTGCTTCTTGCAGTCTTACCAGTTGATCTTCAATTTCGGTATCGGTAGCTGCGGCGGCCGGAAGATTGATCGTCAAGGATCTATATCCATCGATTTCGACTACCGGACGTACGTTTACTACAACGTCGATTGTCACATCGCCCGCTTCTTCACCGTCAACAACTTTTACTACGGGAGAAGAAATTGGCTCAATCTCATTCTCGATAATTGCGCTCTCGGCCCAGTGATTTACACTTTCATTGATGGCCTCAGAGCGAGCAAATCCTACCCCTAATTTTGCCTCTAAAACCTTACGGGGCGCTTTGCCTTGGCGAAACCCTGGCAATCGCGCTTGACGCGAAACCTTTACAAAGGCATCCTCAATCTTAGGAAGAAGGTCGGCCTCGGGAATTACAACGACAAGCTTGACTTGATTATTCTCTAGGGTCTCGATAACTGATTGCATATAACTTCCAAGCTAATAGTAAATCCTAAAAAAAATGACATTGGTGAGGCGAGTGCTGGAAATTCAAACTCACAACTTAGAAATTCCTTCTGGAGATCTCTAACTTTAACTACCAACTTACCCAAACCAATGGGCTAAACGAGCTTAGCAGCCCGCAACGTGAATATTTTCGACCAACACAGTAAATTGGCTAATTAAGTGTCCACGCTTACTGCGTTACCGTATAAAACAAGAAAATGGCAAGCTATGCGCAGTAACAAAGACCAAGAAGTATAAATCTATAAAGTCTTGTACCAATCATGCCGATAATTATGGCACAAGTACAAAGGTCAGTACATTCGTACAATAATACAAATTGGCGACTAGAATATTTTGAAAAGCTAGAGTACTTCAGGAGATATCTAATGTTAATGAACTCAACTATCCCTACGATTGAACCCCTAGAGGCCATCAAGCTGATATCCGACGGCGCCCAGCTTGTAGATGTACGAGAAATTCACGAATGGAACGCCGGTCATGCAGAGTACGCAACCCACATTCCGCTCGGTTCTTTGTCGGAATTGTTGCATCTAATTGATCGCGAAAAAAGCGTCATTGTTTGCTGTCGTGCTGGTTCGCGTTCCTCACGAGCGACGACCTACCTCTTGGAGCAAGGAATCAATGCTAAGAACCTAAGCGGTGGCATGAACTCCTGGGCTGAGGTCGGCTTAGAGATCGTTGATGCCTCGGGCGCCAATGGATTCATTGTATAATCCTTGGGCGCCTCAATAAGGACACTTTAGTTCGGAACCCAACAGGGGAACTTGTCACCGTCGAACAGTAAAAACGTTTGTCTGATACGTATTTCGAACACAAATTTTAATGTGGCTATTTCAATTTCAAAAATATTGACTGCAAATGTTTGAAGTCTTCCTCCGACTGATCGTCAGTGCGTTGGGCGCACGCAAATATTTGGCTGGTGAGCATGCGAAATCTCACTTTTTCTAGTGCGCTAAGCGTTGCCTGAAATTGCGTAACGATCTCGTCACAACCCCTTCGATCTCCAATCATCTTGGACAGACCTCGAACTTGGCCCTCAATCCGAGCCAAGCGTCGTGAAAGATCTTTCACTTCTTTTTCTGACAAAAGAACTCGTTTTATTTCGGCATCATCGATCTCACGTTGGAATTCTTCCATCTTCAAAACGGCCTTTCTTGGAAACCCCATCCAGTATTTTAGCCGCCAAATTTAGCATCGAGATATGGTGTGTGGGTAGCGTCGATCCACGTCCCGTAAATTAAGCATTCGCCAAAGCGAACGACCGTGAAACTAGATCTTAAACACCCGCATTGCATTTAGGCAATGTCACCCAACGCTTCCCAATTTTCGAAATTCACCGGGTAACACCTGCATAACTTCTACATTGCTTGGAGCGGGTGACGGGGATCGAACCCGCACCACCAGCTTGGAAGGCTGGAGCTCTACCATTGAGCTACACCCGCATGGAATTTACACTCTAGCACGACCAACTCAAGATCAATACTACGATGCAAAAGGCGCAAAAGCGAAATGACGTTTCAAGCGCTTCCCATTAATTCGCCATCTTGTTATTTGATTTTGAAAACTATATTTCGACTTTCAGCAAGACCGAACCGACTTTACAGGCGGTTCGGGGCGTCTATCCCCAACAAATGAAGACCTAGCTCAAGCGTCTTGGCAGTTAACTCGCATAGTGCAACTCTGTTTTGACGAATCGTCTCTGATGGCGCGCGCAACACAGGACATTGTTCGTAAAAGGTTGTAAATGTATGAGCCAGTTCATAGAGGTAAGAAGCCAATTTGTGAGGTTCAGAAGTCTCTTCAACAGCCGCAAGAACATCAGGTAATCCGTCAACCAAAAGAGCCAGGCGTCGTTCTGGAGGCTCCATTACCACGTCATCGCGGACAATTGGTGGCGATGACGAAAACTTGTTCAAAATCGAACAAATCCGAGCGTGAGCGTATTGCAGATAAGCTCCGGTATTACCCTGCAGCGAGAGCATTCGATCTACATCAAAAATATAATCTCTGGTTCGCGACGTGGAGAGATCTGCATATTTCACAGCACCAATTCCCACCTCTCGTGCCAGCAGTAACGCCTCACCTTCTCCTAAGTCAGGATTTTTCTCTAGAATCGTTTGCCTAGCCCTATCTACCGCATCGTCTAATAACGCGATAAGGCGAACGACATCGCCTGCTCGAGTTTTAAATGGACGTCCATCGGGACCCAAAACTGATCCAAATGATACATGCGAGACAACGACTTTATCATCGATATACCCTGCGCGTCTTGCCGCTTCAAATACCATCTTGAAATGAAGCGCTTGCCTAGAATCCACGACGTATAAAATAACATCGGCTTGAAGCGTCTTGGCTCTGTATCGAATCGCCGCAAGATCGGTAGTCGCGTACCCGTAGCCACCGTCGGCTTTTTGAACGATAAGTGGAACCTGGTTACCGTCTGGTCCGACAATATCGTCAAAAAACACACAAAGGGCGCCCTGACTTCTAACAGCCACATTACGCGCTTCGAGATCAAGAGCCACTTCATCCAACATGGAATTGTAAAAGCTTTCGCCTACTGCATCTTCCTCCGTCAATAGCACGTTCAATCGATCGTATACTTGTCTAAAATATCGTTTGGATTCGGCGACAATTGCGTTCCAGTGATCTATCGTTTCTTCGTCTCCAGCCTGTAAACTGACGACTCGCTTGCGGGAGCGTTGGACAAATTCCGGATCGGAATCAAAAAGCTCTCTTGCAGCTCGATACATTCTGTTGAGATCCGAAATGTCGCTAGAAACTTTTTCAGTTGAGGTCTCTTTTGTGGGGTTTATCTCCTCGTTTTCAAGAAGATACTGAATCAGCATCCCAAACTGAGTACCCCAATCACCCAGGTGGTTCTGACGAATTACTTTGTGACCACGAAACGTTAAAACGCGTGCCAACGAGTCACCAATAATCGTGCTTCTCAAGTGACCAACATGCATTTCCTTTGCAATATTTGGTTGAGAATAATCGATCACTATAGTTTTATTCTTGGAGGCAGTTGGACAGCCAAGGCGATCGTCGCCTAATCGAAATGCCACCTGAGATAAGATTGCTTGGTCCGATAACGTCACATTGATAAATCCCGGACCCGCAACTTCAAATGTCGCAAATTGGTCTTGCAGTTTAATTTTTTCCACGACATCGCCAGCGAGTACACGAGGATTCACACCTAGCTTCTTAGCGATAGACATCATCCCATTGACTTGAAAGTCGGCGCGTTCAGAACGTCTGATTTCTGGATCGGCGTTTGGAAACGTTGGCGGCAATGCCACTGACATTGCGCTTTTCACCATGCCCTCTACGATCGCACCAAGCGATGAAACAGGTTTTGCTATTTCTCCCAACACACTTCCATTCTGAAAAACGCACGATCGTTTCCGATAGACGATCTGTTAAGACAATTCCTTATAGGTCTCACCTATCTTAGTATCACATGCTTGGATATCCGAGGAACCTCAAGAGCAAACAGTAGTGCTCAGAGACATCAGCTGTGCCCAGGCTCATCATAGGAACGCAATAGGAACACGCCCCAAACGACGTTGGCTCGCAATGATGACGACAACACATCCGCGCATGACAAGCAGCGCGAGCCGATGCTCGTCTACTTCAATTCGATGCAGGTATTTGAATTCAGGCCAAATCGCGCAATCATATGAACATATTGCCTTCGAGCCCAGGAAAAACAAGCACTATTCACTCGATGGTAGGCGAAACAATCAAGATAAACTTCCAAGATTTTCGCGAGTACACACCTCGCTGACATTCAATTATCTTGATTTCTGACCCACTAACATCTCGCGCGACCCCTGCGTGTTGTAGTCATTTATGGTCGGGGAGGGGGGATTTGAACCCCCGACCCCCTGGTCCCAAACCAGGTGCGCTGCCGCTGCGCCACTCCCCGTCAGTTAGTAAACTCTAATCGGAATCTAACCCGTAGTGGTGCCCGAGGTTCTAAATCGAGCAAGCAAGAACTTGCCTATTATGAAAACCAAAACTACCGCCACCAAATATCCGGCATCTTTTACGTACACTGATACCGCGCTCCAATTTGATCCAACCGCGTAACCGATTAACGCCAAAGCCGCGCTCCAGGGTAACGCTCCCAAAAATGTGAATAAGCCAAAACGTATTGGATTCATTTCAGCCACTCCTGCGGGAAGAGAAATAAATGTACGTACCACCGGAAGAAGTCTTCCGACTAATACTGCAGAATCTCCACGCCGAGCAAACCAGCGTTCGCTTCGATGCAAATCGTCCTCTTTAATACGAACGTATTTACCGAAATGCAGCACCAATGCGCGTCCGCCAGTTCTTCCGATAACCCAAGCAATATAGCTTCCCAAAAGGTTGCCAAGAGTACCGGCAAGAATCGCCGCTATCAGACTAATTT
>JAJYGT010000067.1 GCA_021785005.1 Actinomycetes bacterium | reverse complement strand
TTTATTGACGACGACAATATTGTAGAACCATCTACGTTGTCATCCCTGGCCGAGTTTATGGACAAGCACACTGAATTTGGGTTGGCATCCCCAATACAACGCCGTTGGTCCGATTCACATATTTGGTGTGCAGGTGGTCGTATAAACCGATTCTTGATGGTTAGTTACGACAAGCACTTCGATACTTCCCAAGAAGTCGTGGAAGTTGATTTTCAACCCAACGTCTTCATGGTAAGAAGTAGCCTTAGAGGCAAAAATGTTTACTTCGATTGGCAACGTTTTCCTCACAACTGGTCCGAAGCAAGCTTTGGAAATCTAATTCGTTCAGCAGGATTCAAAGTTGGAACGTGCCTGCAGGCAACGGTATACCACGATATTGACTACTCGGGCTACTTTACCAGGATCAATCCAACCAACATCTTTGACCAAGCCCAATCTAGGATTATGTTCCGCAAGGCCTACTATAACAACCTTGAAACTTGGTTGCTTTTTGTACTCGTGTACCTTCCAATATCTACTGTTGCACTCATTCTTACCACTCGAAAAAGAGACGACAAACGAAAACTCATGGGCTTATACCTCAAGGGGACAATTTGTGGTTTTATCTCGCCTTTACATGGCACGTAAAGATGCCGAGCCAGAACTATCTAGAGTTGGTTTCGCAAAAAGCTCGTTCCCATCAACCTTGGCAAAACCATCGAGTGAGATCGTAAATAGCCAACGCCAGGGCTAACATGTTGACAAGCTAGTAGTAGGCCTATAAGCAATCCCGCAAAAGTTACCAAAGCACAAGATAATGTCTCGACACCAAAAATTAAAGTCGAACCTTGCTCAGATCACATCAATATAAAATCGTCGCTGAACGTGCCATTTCAAGCAAAAGATTTGGAAATATCCCAAAAATTACTGTGAAACCTACGCTTATACCAATGACAATCATGGACTCCGGTAAAACCTTCAGTTTCCTCGGATAAACCGACTCAAGTGGTTCAGAATCTCGTATTACCAAAACGGATCCGTCAGACATGACTGTTTGCTTTTGCGATTCAAACACATTTTTTAATTTAGGTTTACTAAAGACAACCGCAACCACTTTGAGATAAAAGAAAGTAGCCACTACTGCGCTTAGCATCGCAATGACCGCTATCGCGTACGAGTGGGATTTGACCACAGCTGCAACAACGGCTAATTTAGCTAACAGACCCGTTGTTAAAGGTGCGCCAGCCTGGGCAACCAGCAGTACTGCCAAAAAGAAAGCAACAGCGGGATTCGTGCTCGAAAGTCCTCGAAGCCCTTCAATGGTAACCGTTCCTTCATCTGGATTTTCGAACAGGTTCACAATAGCGAATGTACCTATCACCATAAAGGTATAAGCAAGCAAATAGAACAATGCCGCTGAAACACCTGCAGCTGTACCAGCTACTACGCCTAGCAACACAAAACCAGCGTGATTAATTGACGAATACGCAAGCATTCGCTTTAAATCGGATTGAACAACAGCTAAAACTGCTCCCACTACCAGGCTCAAGGCGGCAAGCATCCAAACAATAGGTGTCCAGTCAAAGCGCAGCATTGGAAATCCTGCTACCAAGATCCTGAACAAACCAGCAAATGCGCCAGCCTTGGCCACCGACGCCATAAATCCAGTTGCTGCAGAAGGTGCACCTTGATACACATCGGGGGTCCAGACATGAAAAGGCGCCGCGGCAACTTTAAAACCAAGTCCAACGATGATCAAAATAAGACCTGCCAGCAATACTCCATTTGACGTCAATGTATAAGTACTAAGGTAGGTCGCAATCTTGGCGATATTGGTTGAGCCCGTTCCGCCGTAAACAAGTGCTATACCGTACAAAAATATCGCTGACGAAAATCCGCCTAACACATAGTACTTTATACCGGCCTCGCCAGAAGTAAGATTTCTCTTCTCGAATGCCGTCAATACGTACAACGAAATTGAGAGAATCTCAAGTCCTAAAAATATGACTATCAAGTCTCCCGCGGAAATTAGCAATAATGCGCCAGTACAAGAAAGCAAAAGCAATGATTGAAATTCTACAATACCGATTCCACTTTTTGAAAGATAGGCCTGACCCGCAAGTGCTGACAACACAACACCACACATAATCGTGATCATTAGATAGATTGCAAACCCGTCCACAGTGATCGAGCCGCCGACGGTTCTAAATGCGCCGTGGTGAACAAAATTGGACCAGAGCGACAACACGTCACCTAACCCGACAAGGCCAACCACTACGCCCATTGACCCCACAATTCGCGGTTTCTTTAGTGCCGGAATCAATGAAGTAGACAACATTATGACCAACGCGCCGATTACCAAAATTCCTTCGGGTGCGATTGCCCTATAGGAAATCGATGGAAAAATGACATTCGGGCCTGAAGATATCGTTGCAAAGAAAGCACCCATGTGTTGCTAGCCCTTTCCTTTTAGACTTGGCGACCCGAGTATTGTGCCACCTGTGGAACTCGATGCTTGAACATGCGCTACCAAAGCATCCACTGACGGTGTAATACGGTCCAAAATCGGACGTGGATAAATTCCCAGTGCAACGACCAAGATGACGAGCGGCATAACAACTAGCACCTGACTTCGTTTGATATCAATAGATCCTTGGCTGGGCAAGTCGTCCAACTTAACTGTTGGCCCGTGGAACACCCTTTGATATGCCCATAGCATATAGATAGCCGAAATCACTACGCCGGAAGTTCCCGCTACGGCCCACCATCGATGTGTCGAGAAGCTACCTACCAAAATCATGAACTCACCAACGAATCCGGCCAAACCCGGAAGTCCTATCGATGCCATCACAAACAGAGTAAAAATACCAGCCAACACTGGCGCTCTCGACTGCAATCCTCCTAGCGAGTTCATGTTAAACCGCCCGGTCGCATGAAATAGGTACCCTATCAATAAAAAGAGCGCAGCGGTGTATATGCCGTGATTAATCATTTGAAGGACACTTCCAGCTACTCCGTCTTTGGACAACGCAAATATTCCAAGGACAATAAAACCCATGTGGCTCAAAGACGAATATGCAAGCATCTTTTTAATGTCGCTCTCAGCAGCTGCAACTACGCCGCCATAAATAATCCCAATCACTGCAAGTGTCAAGACAACAGGTCCGAGCGAAACTACCGCTTGTGGAAACAGAGTAAAGTCAAAACGAAGAATCCCGTAGGTGCCCAATTTGGCCATAATTGCAGCTAAAACAATTACACCTGCGGTGGGCGCCTGGCGATACGCCGTTGGAGACCAGGTATGGAAGGGGAATATCGGCGCTTTCACCGCAAATGCAGCTGTAAAAGCCAAGAACAATAGCTTCGAATCGGCACTTGACAATACCGTATG
>JAJYGT010000108.1 GCA_021785005.1 Actinomycetes bacterium | reverse complement strand
TATTTATTTTGTAGTGAAAATCTTAGCCATATGACAGGTAAATGCTCTATAAAGCACGTCGCGTAATATCGAGTACGGTGGACATCGGTGACGTGAGATGTGGTAAATGAGTAGTAATTACGTTAATTTGCTTGTGGAACTGATTGAAATTTGAAAACAAGTTTCGGATTTATATAAAATTCAACGATAACTTGGATGTTGGTGCGTAACCTTAATGAGTATGGATTCTTCAGGGCAGATGGTAGGGTTGATGGGAGCCTCGCGGTTTGTCAACCGAGAGATTTCTTGGGTTAAGTTTTCAGAGCGGATAATCGAGCTAACCGAGGATCCTGCGATTCCATTATTAGAGCGGCTGAAGTTTTTAGCTATCTTTTCTACGGGGTTGGATGAATTTTTTCAGGTGCGGGTAGCTGGATTGAAGGATCGACTCGCGGCATCTGTGCGATCAAAGACTCCTGATGGCATGAGTACGCGCGAGCAGCTACGCGCAATCAGATACCTACTTGGACCACTTCTAGATCGCGTGGGAGCCGTCTATAATTCCCAAATACTTCCTGAGCTGAAGCAGTATGGTGTCGAAATTCTGACCTGGGACGAGTTGGATGACGACGATCACAAATTAATGAGCGATATTTTTGATCGTCGCATTTTCCCGGTGCTCACGCCATTAGCGGTGGATCCAGCCCATCCGTTTCCCTATATTTCTAATCTGTCGCTCAATCTCGTGCTGCAAGTCAATGATCCCACCACTACTGATGCCAGAATCGCGCGGGTAAAAGTGCCTCCTATTCTGCCGAGATTTGTACCTCTTGACGAAGGCAATCGCTTTGTAACTCTTGAGAGTGTTATCGCGGCACACCTGCAGCGACTGTTCCCAGAAATGCTTATTGGCGAACACTTTGCTTTTAGGGTCACCCGAAACGCTGACCTAACCCTTGAAGAGGAAGAGGCAGACGATCTTTTGGAACTCGTCGAAATGGAGTTACGTCGACGCCGATTTGGTCGTGCAGTGCGGGTCGAGATTTCCAAAGGAGCATCTCAAGAGGTAAAAGAACTTATTGCACAAGAGTTGAAACTTCATCCAGACGATATTTATGAAGTGGATTTTCCGTTGGATCTGTCAGGTTTATGGGCGGTGTATGACATTGACGTACCTGAGCTCGAAGCTCCGCAGTTTACTCCTGTCACTCCAGCGCAGTTTCTTGATGTGGCGTCACAACGTAGGTCAGATATATTTGAGGTATTACGACGCGAAGATGTGTTGCTTCACCACCCGTACGAGTCGTTTTCTAACACGGTAGAAGCTTTTGTCGAAGCTGCTGCTGAAGATCCTGATGTATTGGCAATAAAGCAAACACTTTACCGAACGTCAGGAGATTCTAGGATTATGGCTGCGCTCATTAGAGCTGCAGAAGCCGGAAAACAAGTAGCAGTCTTAGTTGAATTAAAAGCACGTTTTGATGAACAAGCTAATATATCTTGGGCGAAACGCCTTGAGGAGGCGGGAGTTCACGTCGTGTATGGCTTGATGGGCTTTAAGACCCACATTAAAGCTGCGTTAGTTATTCGTTCCGAGGTTGATGGGATTAGAAGTTATTGTCACTTGGGTACGGGTAATTACAACTCAAAGACGGCCAAGGTTTATGAAGATATTGGACTTCTTACGTCTGACGTGGATGTCGGGCGAGATCTGACAGAAGTCTTCAATCTGCTTACTGGCTTTTCCAGACCTGGTCGATATTCTAAGATGATCCTTGCTCCGTCTTTTTTGCGAATGCGCTTGATTGAACTTATCCAAGAGCAAGAGTCCTTGCGTGAACAGGGACGAATAATTATAAAGGTGAATAATCTTACCGATCCCGCAATTATCGATGCACTGTATAAAGCGTCGTCTCAAGACGTCTCAATAGATATTATCGCTCGAGGAATTTGTTGTTTGCGTCCTGGTATCCCGGGAATGTCGGAAAATATCTCCGTGAAATCGATTGTTGGCCGTTACTTGGAACATTCCAGAGTGTTTTGTTTTGGCGGTACTGCGGATAATCCCGTTAGAATTTGGGTTGGGTCAGCTGATTTGATGGAACGAAACCTGGATCGGCGAATTGAAGCTATTTTTCCAATTCTCGACGAGCTTAATTTGACTCGTATTTTAGATATTTTGCGCCTTGGTCTGGCTGACGACACCAATTCCTGGTCAATGGATTCTTCGGGTAACTACACTCGAGTGGAGAGCAAAATTGGTTTTTCGGTGCAAGAGACTCTTTCGAATCTGGCAACAGAAGCTGCAAAGCGAGATTCGGTTGCTCAAATTTGATTTTTGAGGTAAAAGTAGCTTGATGCAAAATCAGTTTTTGGCAAATGGGTAAATAATGAATTTGGAAGACGAAGTTAAACTAGAAGCAGAACTTGGGTTCGAGTGTCCCAGGTTCGATATTGACCCAACAATAGCACGCGTTGAATTGCGGCCCGTCAAACACACAGTGACCATATATTTCGACCTACCTGATGGACAGTTGTCCGTGAGTGGCTTAGCACTTAGATTTAGGTTTATCGTTGACGCGAATACGAATGACAATGTCGATTTATTAAAGAACCTACGTGGACATCAAATCGGCGAGTGGGCAATGAAATCCGGTGGAACCAGCGTTGAGAATGACGGTGTAATAGCAATTTCTCGCGATGAGTTTGAGATAGAGGGAGAGTTCTTTCAAATTCCAGATCGAATGGTCGAAATGTTTTCGCAACTTCAAGGCGCGAGAGAGAGTCTTGTCATTATTGCTGGCCTAGAGGCACGTCGCACGACAACTAACGTAATTGGGGACAGTGGTAGTCTCGTGGCGGTGGACGACGATGTCGTTGATGTTATTGCTGGTCCGGCACTCGGTCATAGATTTCGCGAGATAGAACTTGAGTTGCTGAGCGATTCTGGCAGAGCCATCCGCTCTAAGATCGTCGGTGATTTGATTGCTTGCGGTGCCAGGTACTCGACCGTGGGATCAAAACTAGAGCGTGCGCTCTTAGTTTAGTGACCATTAGGCACTGTGGGATTTTGCACCAAGTGAACCTCAACGCCGAATGTCTCTTCAAAAAGTTGCCGCTTGCGACGTAATCCGTATTCCTCTAGTTCGACTTCGTGTTTGGCATCGACACATAGAAGCATCATGTTATTGTGCAAGACTACCGTTACGGAATCGACAAGGCGGGTATGCGAGCGGTCGAGCGCGTCTGCCAGGCGAAGGATCGCCGCAAGTTTTGTAACTTTGTTGGCATCCTCTTTTTGGAGCTCGCTATAGGGAACATATTCGGTTTTTGGAGTTCCGCGGCGGTGAAATCGCACTACGGATACCAACATATTTTTATTGTTCTTGTCAAAACCAGCTAAACGCGAATTTTCTAAAAGATATGCGCCATGGCGATCGTGCCCCTCAACAGAGATATATTCTCCTATGTCGTGGACCAGTGACGCCAACTTCAAGATCTCTCTGTCGTTGATATTTAGCTGGTGGAGTTCTGTGGTTTGATCAAAGAGTTGCAGTGCGAGTCGTGACACTTGACGTGCATGCCCTTCGTTCCATCCATATCGTTTCGTGACTCCTAAAATCGACTCGAGTTTTACCGACTCTGGATTCTCGCTGAATTCACTTTCGTTTCTTAGCGAGAGCTCTCGCAGAATTATGCCCTCTCGCAGCGCCCACTCACACGCGATTGTTTCTTGAGGGGCAATACGTTCGAGGAGCATTTTTGCGACTAAGGATGCCGCCGGTAGCAAGTCAACTCTTTTTTCATCAATACCTGGAAGGCGCGTCCGGGTTTTTAAATCCATTGTCGAAAGGTCTTGGATGACTTCGTTAAGCGACTTGGATTTTAGCCGAGCCTGATTGATCGAATGGTCGCCCCACGAGCCCTTTGTCTCTCTAATAATTGCCATTTTGGCTATGTTCAAAAAGCTGCCAGAAGAGAGTACGAGCTTTGTGGGATTGAAATCTTTTGTTATCTTGGAAAGCGAGGGACCTAAAACTTTCACCAAGCGCTGGATTATCTCTGATGCATTTATGCCCGTTGAGCTTTTGTTGTCTTTGAATTCGGCCGTTAGTCTTCCCACACCAACGTTAAAACTCTGAGAATACAAAAGATTGTCTTGAGTTCCAACGGTAATTTCCAAGCTTCCGCCACCAAGGTCGGCGCCAATAATTGTTTCACCGCCGAAATCTACACCGTGGCTGATGGCGCCCCAAATTAGCTCCGCTTCACGTTTGCCTGATATGACCGAAACTTTCACACCCAAAGACTCTTCCAGGTCGTCTACTATTGCGCCGGAATTCTTCGCGTCGCGAAATGCTGCGGTTGCTAGTGCCACCATTTCGGTAGCACCGACGCCACGCGCCAAGTTTGCCATAGTTGCCACAGTGTCTTTGATCTTGGCACTTGTTTCACTGGAAATTTTGCCCGTTCGCGCGACCTCGTCTCCGAGGCGCATCATAACCTTTTCTTTCAACAAGATGTCGAACTGAGTTGGAGCGTGTCCGCGGACAACAACCAAGTGAAATGAATTAGAACCCATATCCAGGGCCGCGACAACGACTCCAGTTGACTGTGTCTTTTCCAAGGGGAATCGTTTGGCAAAATCATCATCTAATTTGGTCATTGAATCCGATCTGAAAAGCCGTTATGGATCAATATTTTCGCTTTGATACTTATACCTTATACGAATGAAGGTTTCTTACATTCCTAAGCCTAAGCCAATCGTTCGGTCCAAATTCTTACACCAAATTCCATTGCAGGCGACGCCAGTACTAGAAACTATTTTTGCGAATGTCGAGGGCTTTTAGGTAAGAATCACTCTAGAAATTTAATCTTGTATGGGTCGCGGCTTTGGAGTAAATAGTTTTCGCGAAAACAAACTGGGCGGAAGGTGTACCCGTGATAAAATTCTCGCCTCTTGATGATCTTCGCTTTGTTTGTCGCCTGATATTTCATTTTGATCGAAGTTGTCAAGGCTGTTAGGTGCGCCTGGGGTGCGTTTTCCCGCTGAAAGATATAAGAGTCCGCCTGTGGGAATCGGCAGCCAAAAGTTGATAAGTCGATAACCAATTACTCCTAAAATAGCAATGGCTCTGGGGGATCCGAAGCCGACCAAAGTTGAAGTAAGGACACCCTCGACGATGCCAAGCCCGCCTGGCGTGATGGGTATCGCTGCCAAAACGTTGGCAAGTCCGTATGAAACGAGCAGTGCATCGGGATTCACTGCATACCCAAATGCTTCCATGAATACCCAAAGTGAAGCGGCGTCTAATATCCAGTTTAGAAAGGCATATATTATTGCTTTGCTCAGAAGCGTGGGATTAGATTCCAAGTCCTTTATGCGTTGTGCAATTCGCCTAAGGATCGAAATCAATTTTTCCTTGGGAAGAATATGTATCTTTTGACTTAGCGCGTCAATGTAGCGTGCAACTCTTGTTTCACCGCGGGTGAACATGATCAGTAGGGCAAAAAACACACTAAAAACAATTAGGCCAAGTCCAGCAGCGGTTGCATAAAGTGGATTGAAGCCCCATAATGGAATTGAAATTATTAAAGAAAGCCATAAAATCAGGTTCAAAACAACTGCTGATCCGATCCCCTGAATAGCAATCGCGAATGCGGCGTCAGTCGCGGGTACTCCATTTGAAATAAACAGACGCATAGAAACACCTGTTCCGCCAGCCGTTCCGGCTGGTATGACATGGGAAACCGCAAGAGACGCTAGGTCGATGCGAAAAATCTTGGAGATCGATAATTTTCCTTTAGGCAATACCGATTTGGTTAGTTTTGCATAGGCTACCAACGCCAAAATTTCAAGTATGACACCTGCAGCGACCCAAGCAATATTGACATCAGCTAATACATGTAAGGATTTTCTGGCGCCAGCGAGTTGGGGGAGTATTAAATATTCCAATACTAAAACGAATACAGCTCCTTTTACCCCTCGTATCGCGAAACGGCGATAGGGTAATAGGTGCAGCCGTGAATACTTTTGTGGTGACTCCGACAGTCTATCGGCGTCACTTTGTGAATTTTCGTCTATTGTTCGCCCCCGAATAATTGCAACTTGGTAATAACATCGCTGCTAGTACACTTGCAAACAATGGATTGCTTCCAACGCAGAAACTATTGCATTAATGCTAGCTTAATGACTGTTGAGAAAAAGATCGGTGCGAGATACCATTGGATTCAAAAAAGGTCAGACAGCCTGACAGTTTTATTCGTAGAGTTTTAATTGTTGAGGCTACAACAATTGGTTTTGGAATTCTTATTTGGGTGGCCATCACACTTAGAGCCCTGCTCCTTGATATCTTAATATCATTAATCTTGGCAATTGTTGTTGATCCTTTGGTTCGTTTAGTTACTAAGGCGCACATTAGACGCTCGATAGCAGTTGTGATAGTGGTACTTTTTGGTTTATCTGCGATCTCGTTCTTGCTATATATTTTCACCAAACCTCTCTATTCGGCTGGACTCACGTTTTCGCGGGAGCTGCCAAGCCTGGTGTCTCAAGCGCAAAACGGGACTGGACGCATTGGGGCTCTAATTAGGAGCTTACATATTGAAACATATGTAAGTCAGAATTCCACGCGAATGACTTCATTGCTTAGTAACTTTACGGGGCCAGTGCTTACGGCGACGCGGACTGTACTTTCTGGAATTACTGGCTTTGTGACGATTGCTTTGCTTGCGGTATTCATTCTTTTAGAAGGTCCGTCAATTTTTGCCGGTATTTTGACGCTTATGCGCTACGACGATGCTTCATTGCTGTTGCGCACAGTCAAGCAATCTCGCAAGGCGATAGCAGGATATGTTCTTGGCAACATAGCTACGTCACTGATAGCTGGAATTGTTGTTGGTATTACACTTTCAATTCTGGGTGTGCCATTCGTTTTGCTCTTGGCACTTTGGGTAGGTCTTGTTGATTTATTGCCCCTTGTTGGCGGGCTTTTAGCAGGTGTACCTACGGTGGCGGTGGCATTGTTGCATTCTCCAATTGCGGCACTGGTAACTGCGGCGGTATTTATTGCGTATCAGCAGGTTGAGAACCATATTTTAAATCCTGTGATTATGGGAAAAACTGTTAAGTTGAATCCACTTTGGATACTGGTGTCAGTACTTGTTGGCGTCGATCTTGCTGGGTTCTTGGGTGCTTTAATTGGCATTCCGGTAGCGGCTATTATTCAGGTGTTTTCAGTGGAATTATGGAAATTTTTCCAGGAACGTAAGCTTTTGCCTGATTGATAATTAGTGCTCGCCATAAGCTCGAATTGGTCGACCCAAACAGCAGGGTATCAGGATCTTTTGCAAAGACGTTTTCTTTTGTGGAGTGCTTATCTGGGATCTGGGGACACCTGGGTCGATACCAAAACTTTCGATGCCTCGGGTTTACAAGATGATCCGCAGGACTCTGCTTATAACCCCGCAGTTTGATGGCAAGCGAAAATAACGCTTTGTAAAACATTGGTTCATTGGAGTTTAAAGCTTTACTACCTTAATATCATTTTGTGCTAGGTATTCGATCAAAGAGCTAAGTGCACCTATTGTCGACCACGTGCTACCCGGACTTGAAGTGCAGTCTGAATCGTGCAACAAGATACATCCTTTGTCCACTCCGTGTCTAACCAGATCGCTTAGAACACTCTGCGGATTCGCTCGTTTTCGCCAGTCTCTTCCCCAGCTAGTCCAAAGTCTCAGGCTAAGACCAAGTTTTCGAGCGGCAAAAATCGTGCCAATGGAAATCACTCCATAGGGCGGGCGGGCGAGAGTAACAGTAGTGCCAGTGGTTTTTTCAATTATATCTTTGGCTTTGGCAAAGTCGTAAGCAACGGTTCGCGGTGAGCGAAAAATGTGGTTGCGGTGCTCATATCCGTGGATGCCAATTTGATGACCACGATCAGCAACTTCTCGTGCAAGCTCGGGATTGCGTTCAACCATCTCGCCGAGCATAAAAAATGTCGCATTGATGCCCGCGTTATCCAAGATTTCAAGGATTTTCGGTGTGAACGCGATATCTGGACCGTCGTCAAAAGTAAGGGCAACGCCGGTTGTATTCGAGCCGGTAAGTCGCCGTAGAAAAAATTTTGACACCGGAAAAAACCAACTTATTGCCGACGCGCTTTGAATGCCAAAAGCGAAAGCGCTTAGCAATAAAATAACGCGGCCTTTGGATTGAAGAGACATGCCAAAAAGCTTATTAGCAAAGTCATCTGCTTTTGCAGCGATTTGGGCTTCAAGTTTGCGACTAAACGAGGCATCAGTTAAGTTGCGACCAGAAATTTTTTCGGCGAGGCTGGTAGTCCTTGGAGACTTCGGCATCGTAGGCGACAAGAAATTATCCAGATCAAAATTGAACTGACCTCGAATTTTACGAACTTCAAAATAATCGAATAACGCAAAATTATAGGCGTATAATTTGATCGGTTTGCCAACCGTGGCCAGGAGCGAAAGGGACGCGAAATGCTACAAAAAATCAATTATCAGACTTTTACAAGGATGAATAAAAAGTCATTGACGCTAGTTCAAGCAGCTGCAATAGGTGCGTTGCTTTTGGCAGCCTGTGGAACTAGCTCTGCATCAAACTCAACGGGGGGTTCCGGTGCAGGTAGTGCTGGAGGGGGTTCTTCAGGATCCGCATCTTCGTCAACGTCAGTAAACTCACCGCTCAAGCAAGTTCAATTAGTTAGCCAGGTTACCTCGGGTGTAAAGACAATGCATCTCAATTTTACATCGGTAGGGACTATGACGATGCCGACGGGTCAGTCTGTGACTGCGACATTTACAGGTGATGGCGATGAAGACATTGCGAACGGACTAGCCAGTTTCACGATGCAAGAAAATATGTCATTACCAGGTTCCCAACCAATGTCTTTTCAGGCCATTATCGATAACGGCACTGACTATTTGTCATCAAGTCTTATGGCTGGGGTTCCCGGAGTGAATAAGCCATGGCTGTCAAGTAATATCTCGCAAGAGTCTGGTTCTAACGCTATCACGGGTGTGTTGACGGATCCGACTAAGATGCTCTCGCTATTATCTAGTGTGGGAACAGTGACCAATCTCGGATCGACATCGGTCAACGGCGTCAGTGCCACAGAGTATGGCGTTTCAGTTGATATGTCAAAAGTTGCCCAATCCGGGAGTAACAATGTTTTGGTAGGCGTCATGCGTTGCCTTGGCACTACGACACTCCCGATGAACATTTGGATTGACAATCAAGGTAGAGCTGTAAAAGTATCGTTTGTGTGGAACCTTGATCTCGCGGCTGGCACAACAAGCATGCGCGACGTTGTCAACGCGTCCTATTATTTCTCGAAGTTCGGCGAGCCTGTTAGCATCACGCCACCCGCAGCGTCTGACGTACAACCGCTGTCGTCG
This sequence comes from Actinomycetes bacterium, assembly GCA_021785005.1. GTDB lineage: Bacteria > Actinomycetota > Acidimicrobiia > Acidimicrobiales > Acidimicrobiaceae > Acidithrix. The sequence continues at coordinate 6,847 of JAJYGT010000108.1, read as the reverse complement.
CTAAGTTCTGCTACTGGTTCGACGCCAGCAACTAGCGTAAGTGGCGCGTGCCAGAACGCGAGCTAGGCAAGTCTATAAGGAACTTACAAAGGAGGAAAAATGGCGGAGGTAATTGTTTTTACCAACAACTATCAAGATAATTCAACTCAAGACGGATATCAATTTGAGTTTTTTTGTATGAGGTGTGGCAATGGGTACCAAAGCCCATTTCAAAGAAGTACCGGCAGTGTTGGTCGAATGATGGCTATTGGGGGAAGCCTTTTGGGCGGCACAGTGGGTACCAAGATAGAAGAAGCTGGTTTCGACACACAATGGCTAAAGGGTGGCACCCGCGGAAAGGGCTGGGATAAAGCACTTGCAAGCGCTGTTGAGGCGGTCAAGGGTCACTTTTCGCAGTGCCATCGTTGCGGACAGTGGGTATGCCAGGATATTTGCTGGAACCAAGAGAAGGGATTATGTGTACAGTGTGCTCCAAAGTTAGATCAAGAGATCGCTGCCATGCAATCCGTTGCACAGGTCGAACAGATTCAAGCCAAAGTTCAGCAAAAAGACTGGACTGAGGATATCAATTATGTAGATCAAGCAACCGCGATTTGTCCAGAGTGCAAAAAAGAAACAGGCGGAGGTAAGTTTTGCAAGTTTTGTGGGCATCCGCTTTTGGCCGCCCCTAGCACTTACAGCACTTTTTGTTCTAACTGTGGAACCAAGCTTGGTGATGCTAATTTTTGCCCGGAATGCGGTGCAAGTGCCATTTAAGCGAAATGTTTGAATTTGACCCAGGTCGATTTTAGAGCAGGAGGGTTCGTGCAACTTCTCTCGCGCAAGGAGGAAAGGCAAAATGCATTTTAGACTTTTCGACTCGAAAGGGTCCTTGGTTGATGAGGGCGCCGGGTCGGTGAAGTTTGTAGCTGGTGCAATAGTCGTTGTTCCAGAGATGGGTGAGCCTATGACGATTCGACCCAATGCCATTGGTAATATAACGGAACCGGCTCCTTTTGTTGTTGGAATTGTGCAGAACGACTCCTAAATGCTCGAAATGTCGGAATTGGGACAGATGCGAACGCAACTTCTTGCGCAATTAAAGGATTCCCGCCACGACGACGCAAAAAAGACACTACTTTTAGTTGGGATCGGCAACCCTTCCAAGTTCAAAGGAGTGGTAAACGGCGAGGAGGGTGAAGTCTTTTTGTATGACGACGCTTTGGTATTTATGCCCAGGTCTAAAGAGCCATTGCAGCTGCTGTATTCTTTCGTGGAAGGTCTAGAAACTGATGCGACGGGATATCATTTGACGCTAAAGGTGCGAGGAACAGAGCCTATATCGCTCGAGCGCTTCGCGAACAGAACAGGCGAGCTTTCGGATTCTTTGAAGGCTAAAATTGGTGCTGCGCGAGTTCGTACGTCTGCTTTTTTTTCGACGCTTTTACCGGGGCTTGGTCCAATTCAGGTTCGGCAAATTTCTGCTTTGTTAGCTGATGGTATAGCGTGTGAGGCTTCTGCGTTAGATTCGGTCGAGACAGATATCTTTTCTACGCTTTTTGATTTGGCGACAATTGAACCTCTAAAACCGCTAGCTAATAAGTTGGCCAGTTACGGTGAGACATGGCTTGGATTTAAACAAAGACGTTCAGTAGAGCAAAAAGCTCGCGGCGGTGAGCAGTGGCACGACCATACGCATGGCGACATCCAAGATCACGGAGGACTTCCGCCTGCTCCCATGGGAATTGGTGGAATGATGATGGCGTCAACGATTGCAAATGGTCCAATGTGGGGATCGGGCTATGGCTTTGATGGAGCATTTGGTGAACGAGGATCTTCTCTCGCTTATGAGATGTTGGGTATTTCGATGATGGGTCGGAGCCAAGGCTCCCAAGGTCTAAATAGTATCTTTCCGGGAACTAATCAGACCTCTCACGAAATTGTTCAAAGAGCCATTCCGGCTCTTAATCCCCTGACTCTGGCGAAGACTAATTATGAAAAGTTACGGCTAGACGGAAAACGTCCAGCAATATTGTCGTTTTTGATCGTCGCCAGTGGTACTAAAATTATTTATCGTCCGTTAAATGACGCTTTGGATCCGACGATTGTGTTCACAGGTTCGCGCAGTGATGTGGGTGCCATCAACCGCGGTCTGGCGCTTATCGACTTTGACGTGGATGCAATTAGCGATGACTCTAATCGTGCAACCTCCCGATTTCAAACTGCTATCGAGAGAATTTCGATTTTGCGCCAGCTTCGCGCGACTTATCAGATAGCAGTATTACCATCTGAACCTGATGCGCGAGTTGAAGAAGCAATAAAAACCCCTTGACGCAGAAGCAGTACCGGATAGGTTTTGTGGGCAATGCAATGCAGTGCAGTGCAATGCAGTGCAGTGCAGTGCAATGCAGTGCAGTGCAGTGACGTTGAGCTTCATCGACGTTTTGACTTTGTTTTAGTTTGACAGAGCTTCAGTCGTAAATGGTTGTACTGGTTAACCATGGCTGGTTATTTAACCGGATGAGAAACAAGATTATGCAATCGTTTTATGTACCAACTTGTGAATACCCTTTGCGAGCCAGTCAATTGGCTGGGTGAAAGTTTATATATTGCAAGTTTGTTATGCGGGATCCACTGCGTGTGCGTTTCGAGGCTAGCATGACTAGTTGATTGTCGGCGATACCTCTAAAGTTACTCTGCATGCAAGCCAAGGTATGTAATTTACTGCTTCGTGGTGAATTAGCAACCTCCGGGGCCCCCAAAGGATCCAAGTCCTGCTGCCGGGCTATTTACTATTCCCGTGTCAGGTGGTGGGTAAATAGCACCCATATGTACAACGTACCATTGGCCACGCCACGAAATAAGCGAAGCGATACCTATCGAGTAAAACTGCCCGTTTTGCATATAGAGAATTCGCGTTTCTGGAACGTGATAGTAACCAGTGTTAGAGTAACAAGTTCCCGCTGGTACCCAATTTGAGTTCCAAGATGGAACGATTACCTGAACGAGTTGATCTTTGCTAGCGTTTGATCCAAGAAAATTATGTGCCGCAGTAATGTCTAGATGGTACTGATCAAGGAGCCTAACCTGGTAGTCATTTGATGGATTCGATATCATTTTCAGTCTAACGTATGCTGCTTTAGGAAAGAATGCACTGTCGGCTACGCTAGGTTGGTTCGTGATTATCGCTGTCCACAGTTCTTGCATATGCGCTATAAAGATCGGATCGCTAGCACTAGGAAATGCGTTTGTTTGCGGAAGTATTCCTGGATCAACCGTTGTAGTAGTGCTTGGTTCGGGCGAGGTTGTGCTTGTCGTGGTATTGATACTGGTGCTTGGGGCTTTTGCATTTGTGACCGGCGCAGGTTTTGTGAAAAGAATAGCGGTTATGACTACGGCAACGATTGTGAATACTGCTCCGACCACTAATCTGCGTAAAATGTAGCGAGTCCGCTTCGGCATGTTGGATGACCTTTCAACAATACAGACTTTATGGCCATGGAATATAAGTTTAATGTAGGAAAATGGACGTCATAAGTGTAACTTCTCGTGTCGAATGCCACGCTTTGCGCTGGATATGCGACGTAGTGTTGGATTAGAAGCAAATGACGGAATTCAAGCTTCGCGCGCTGTATTTGCGTCGATTGTGGATTGAAGAACAATCCAATTTAGTTAGGATCCGACCAAGGAAATCGGTAGCAACGAAAAATGGCGAGCGTCCAGTGTCGAAACTAGCCAACGTACGCGCGTTTCAATGGCTGCGTTCGAAAGATAATCGGAGCGGATTTCGTAGGTGCGACCAGTCGCAAGTTTGAACGAGCTCTGGTTCTCTAATACCACAGGTTTCAACAGTGGATCATGAGAAAGAGATGCCCAAGCTAAATCCACAGAATTTACAATGCCTACCGGCGCGTAAATTACATTTCGTAATCCGGTATCAGACGTAATAATGCTTTGAGATTTTGACCCAGCTTCAATTGGTGCGAAAATTCTGATGCCGTTATTGATTGGCCACCCGCCATTTACGACTGTCACTCCAGCGGCCTGAAGATTGGCAATCTTCTCAGGGTATTCCAGCGCGAGTGGGCCGGTTACCACTGCACCGATACCGTCTGCAGCCATTTGCCTTATCAAACCGGGGTCTGAGATTGTCCTTGAATTCATGGTAATCAAGGCATAAATGTACGGAACGGTCGAAGATGCTGCACTTACATTTAGTTGCGTAGTTGCAGCGTTGACAAATATATTTGCAACTGCTACCAAACCGAGCAGTATCGAAGCGAAACGGAACGCAATTCCAGTTCTACGCCGTTCTGTAGGACGATAGCGACGACGATAATCTATTCTGCCGACACTTTCTTCCAGTAACTCACCGTGGTTTTCGGCGAAAATCCCCTTCGCTCGCTTGGTGGTGATCTCAGGATTTTCTCGCAATTCGCGGATCGTTTCAATCAAATCGGTTCTGTCTTTCGCCCAGAGAGAAACGCCCGCAGCTTCCATCTGAATTACATTGCGAAGGCCGTGCCCTTTTAGTGGATTGAAAGATACGACGGGGACGTTCGCAGCAAAGGCCTCTAGAGCGGTAAGACCACCTGCATTTTGGATAACGACGTCGCATGCCTTCATTAGTTCAGGCATTTTGTCCGTCCAGCCTATGACTAAACCGTGGCCCTTTCGCTCTAAGTCGTTGCGCAATGCCTCGTTCTTGCCACATACCACAACTGGATAAATGTCGGGGGCGGCCTCAAGTGCCATTAGCGTATCCTTTAGGTCGCCGACACCCCAACTTCCAGCGACAATAAGTGCGCAGGCCATGTCAACTGGAATTTTGAATTGTTGTCTTAAACCGGCTTTGTCGACCGCGTTACTATTGCGAAACCGATCGGAAACTGCCGGGCCTACGACGGTCGGTGTCTTGTTTACCAGCTTTTCCACTTGCCGAACTGATATGTTGTGAACGGCCAAATAGCTGTCGACTCCGTCGTCGACCCACATGGTATGCACTGAAAAGTCAGTTAAAAATGTGTACGTCGGGATTCTCATTGGACGAAATGTTGAACGACGAGCCCTTCCAAGCACTAGCGACGCAAATGGATACGTCGCGACTACAGCATCGATTTCAAGTTCTTTTATCCACTTTCTAATCCTGGGAAAGAATACCAGGTAAAAAAGCGTGACGATAGGCGGCTTGATCGATTTGAAGGCTGCCGAAATACGAAATAATGCTTCGTAACTCCATTGGGCGTGATCGAGCTGTAATTCGTACGTACGCTCCAGAAAGCGACCTGCAAGGGGAGCTGCGTCCAAGAAGTCTCTGGTTTCAACTTCGAATCCTCGGTCACGCAGTGTTTTGCCAAGTTCTTTAGCTGCGCCATCGTGACCCGCACCCATCCTCGCCGAAACGATCAGCACGCGTTTTACCATATAGTAAGTAACCTATCCCTTATCTGAAACTATGGTGTATTTTTTCTCAATAGCTGCCGCGCTTATGTTCTCTTTTGCCGCTATCATGCAGCATCGTGAAGCGCGGCTCGCACCACAGTCGACGAGCTTAAAACTTGCTCTTATCCTCAAACTCTTGAAACGTCCGATTTGGATCACAGGCATGGCTTTTGACGCTATCGCATTCCTGGCACAGTTCCTGGCTCTAAAATTCGGATCAATTCTATTAGTGCAGCCCATCTTAGCGTTCGGATTGACGTTCACAATACTTTTTGAAATGTTCGTGAGCAACCGTCGATTTGCGCTTAGGACGTTTTTGATGGCTATTGTTTCAGTTTTGCTGGTGGTATTATTTTTGTCGACCACGGTGATTCCTCCTGGTGGAAGCCGGGTAACCCCAAAGGACGGTGTCATTGTGACCGCTTTGGATTTGATTAGCTTTGTGGTAATACGCCTGATATTTGCTAAGCTACCGCCAGCGGTTCGCGGCGTGAGCATAGGTACAATTATTGGTGTTTTGCACGGAAGTGCCGTTTTTGTCACAAAAGCGGCAACAATTGTGCTTCTTAGGCATGGGTTTTTGGGCTTGTTAGTTAGTTGGCCAATTTACAGCCTTGCGCTAATCGCTGTACTCGATATCGTGGTTACCCAGTCTGCTTTCCAGGTAACTCGTCTAACAGAAACATTACCGATTATAAACGTTGCCGAACCGACCGTCGCTATGGTTCTTGGTGCTGTGATGTTGCATGAATCACTGAGGTCTGTTTTTGGTAACGTTTTTCTAGCGAGTTTGTTTTTGGCTATGGCTGTATCAGCGATTTTGGTATCTCTTTGGGCACTGCACATGGGTGACAGACATGACGGAGAAAAAAGTTCTAGTCGATGAGCTTGCAGTTAGCCATTACTCAGGCAACAATTTGGACTTAACAATTTAAACACAGATCTCATACGGTCTCATACGGTTATTGCCATCGATCTTTGAGTTATTGGAGCTAATTAGGTTTGAACCGCCCCGGGTCAGTTGGAGAGCGATAGCGCCCTCAGGCGACGCAACCTTATTATACGGTGGTGCTAGACGGCTATGTGGGGAGCGTCATCATGTCAGCGACTGGCATTTACAGTTTGAAGGCGGCTGCGCCTTAGGAGTCCATTGAGCAATTCAGTTTGCGATACTTGCGACGCCCGGAATTTAACTGTACAATTCCATCGTCTTTCACTGGTGTTGTAATAATCGTCTCTTATCCGGTCCAAAAGCAGATTGCAATGTTTTTCGACAAACCTTGCCTGAAGCTGTGATTGACTCTAGAAGACTTATAAGTATCTTGGCATCATTATGGTCATGAATCGGCCTTTACCTGGATGCATGGTAGGATTATCCTATGTCAATAGGAGTTTCTAAGCCAAGCGATACTGATGATCAATCGCT
>JAJYGT010000080.1 GCA_021785005.1 Actinomycetes bacterium | reverse complement strand
GTTGATGAAGTCTGGAATTGCGCGACTTCGCTTCGTAAATTCCTGACGTAGGTATTGGCAGCAGAGAGATTGGGTTCTTGAACGCCCCTTTTGAGCTCTGGCACATAAGAAGCGGGAAGGGCTGTTGCAATCAAGGACTCGCTCGCAACCAAATGCGGAGCAAACCAAAGTAACCCACCTGGGCGCCCTTGGTATATTGCTACATGATTACCCGAATCGATCCCGACAAAGTACGAACTTCCCAGGTACTTGCGAATGGCAAAGATCCCAATTCCGATTATGAGAACAAGCAAAGTTAAAAAGCTAGCTACTCGTACTGTTCTTACGATCTTGCCAGCTTTTTGGAACTCGCCTTTAGCAATTGGCACGGGGATCGATTGTAGGTTCGGACCAATAGGTGCTGCCTTTGCAACTCCGATCGGTGTGACCAAGGGTTTGACCTTAACCAAACTTTGCGAATTAATTGCCCCGTGACTCGTTGTATCTCGATTTGGCAACGATGGATCAGTAAAGTCAATTACCAGCGCGGTGGCATTATCAGAACCAACCCTATTCAATGCAGCGCTAATCAGTGCATCCGATATAACTTGCGGCGACGTCTCAGATCCTAGAATTGCGCCCATTTCTTCGTCGCTCAACTCATTTGTCAATCCATCACTGCAAAGCAATAGGATATCGCCGTCGCAAACATCCAAGTGCCACATGTCTACCTCAACGGTTGATTCGACGCCAAGTACTCGGGTAAGTACATGTCGCGATTTTGAAGTAGCGATCTCTTCAGTACTAAGCATTCCTGCCCGAAACATCTCCGCAACCCAAGAATGATCTTGTGTCAACTGCGTCAAATCGCCCGCACGATAGAGATAGCATCTTGAATCGCCAACGTTCAAAAGCATCACTTGTTGGCTGCTTTGTGCGGGTGAGATCACAACTGAAACCAAGGTAGTACCCATTCCGCGCAACTTAGCGTCTGCAGTCCCAGCACGATAAACAGCTAAATTTGCGGAATCCACGGCGTCTATAAGATTTTGCGGAGAAAAGCTATCCTTGCTTTGCTTCTCTAAAGTCGATACAAAGGTGTCGATTGCAATTTGCGACGCAACACCGCCTCCATTTGCACCACCCATTCCGTCGGCCACTACAAAAATCGTACCGTTGGCAAAAAGTTGGTCTTGATTGGATTTTCTTACGTTTCCAATGTCCGTAGAAGTGCCCCAAGAAAGCTTCATTGAGCAACTACTTCCAAAGTTGAGCGCCCGACAGTGATCTGGTCACCGGGTTGCAATCGAGTGGGTTCGCTAATTTTGGTACCGTTGACAAAAGTACTATTGGTCGAACCTAAGTCTTCGACAAAAAACTCGCCATCCTGTCCATATAGGCGTGCGTGTACCGACGAGCAATAGTCGTCTGGCCCAAGAGAAATAGTACAACCGCTAGCTCTACCGACAGTTCCTATGCCATTTATCTCATAAACACCTTGAGCGTGAAATGCATTTGCTATCAACATTATTTTAAGAGTCTTGCGCACATCACGTTGGGCAATCACTGCGGTCCCTCGTTGGTTAGTTTGCGGACCAACTGACGATGTAACGATTGTGGTTTCAGGTGTCGCCACGCTCTTAGAGCGCCTCGTAAGCTTGCTTGGTGAGGACTCCTGCGTTTTCATCTGCGCCCAAACAGCTCTAATAACTCTCAGAAAAAAAAGCCAAATAAGAGCCATTAAAATATATTTGAACAAATCTAAAAGACCCGTAGGCATGGTTAATTTCTACCCACTCGGATCGTAATTCCGCCAATATCGAGCTGATCGCCTTCGTCCAATATCCCTTGGACTATTTTTCTACCGTTAATTCGCGTTCCATTAGTTGAACCGAGATCCTTTACGCTGAGCAACGAATCTGTTGTCATTTTTAGCTCCAAATGACGCCTCGATACTCGTGAATCATCAATCACTACCGTACTTCCTGGCATCCGCCCAATAGTTACGACTTCTCGAGTAATTGGTATTCTAAGTCCATTTGGCAACTCTATGTAAAGATGTCCTAGGTATTCAGTGTCTTCTTTAAAACTTGTCTCGACTGCAAATACACCGCGTTGTAGAGTGTTATCCGATTCAACGGTAACTTTTGGGAATCCCACAAACTTATAATGCTTGGTTCGCGCGTTTTCTTGGACCAAATTCAAGAGTTCGGAATGCAATGCTGTAGTAATGTCTTTTAGACCTTCAAAATCATCAATTGATAAAGCCACCAGATAAATATTTGGCACGATGGAACCCTTCACGCCAATTCGTTTTTGAAGTTCCATCTCTCGCGTGAGCTTTTTCCCGATCTCTGAGGGTTGGATTCCTTTGCGCGACAATCGCCCAAAAGCACCACTAACCAAACGCTCAAGACGATTTTCGATATCACTAAGACCCACGTCTCTATGTTAGTTCGAATTATTTATCTTGATATTGGTCAAAAATGACCGTAAGTTGCAAATCTACGTAACTCTATTCACAAAACCCGAAAAAAGCTTTTCGAAGACTCAAGATTCCAATAGACCACCACAACGTATTGTTGTAAAAGTGGCACGAATTCAAACTCTAATGGCAATTACCAGGCAACGATAACAAGCATCGTCGTAAATTTAAACAAAGCCAAATTTTGTGTGCCAAGTTTCATTGAAAGATCAAACGTCTCGTCAACGATCACCAGGATCAAGCACACGACGGTTTCACGACCCAGTCCTATTGATGCCCCCGTACTGGTATTATACCGACGGAGCTCGTTCGTAATCTATTTTAATAAAATTGTCTTAGTCGATGAGCATCTGTTTTCGTGCAAATACCACATCGTACAGATTTCAAAAGATTTCGACTTGTAAATCCCGCAACATTTTTAACGCAGTTGCGATTGCCCACGAGAGTAATTCACGGGTACCTAGAAATATGATCAACATTGCTTTCAATTCCAGAGAAAGGTATTATGCCGACTCAACATATTTAGCAATGTTATATTTATTCGGTACTCAATTCACACTTAGTCGAAATTTACTTCCGGGTTATCACTAGCACACTGATTCGCCACGCAAAAATCTTGGTAGTTGGATCTGGTTTGCCTGGGTCACAATCAAAAGAGTTTCAGCAGTATCGTGGTGGTGGGCGAAGGGGGACTTGAACCCCCACGTCCTTTCGAACACAGGAACCTGAATCCTGCGCGTCTGCCTATTCCGCCACTCGCCCTAGCATAAAGGAATCATACCCGCATCTGACGTGATTACGGGCGACACAAGCCAACATATCGCTAGGAAACAACTGACTGATTGGGCTATTTACGCAGTGGGTGACATTGCCAGTGCAGTCGCAGGGGCGACGCTCAAACTCTGGTGTGTGAGTAGTCGTCGATCAACTTCTTCATTCAACTTAAAAAAGCGGCATCAATCCAAAATCTTTCGGCAATCACTTCTGTGGTCTGCGGCGAAGAGACAATATGGTCATTACGCCATCAAATACTACAAAGTAGCTTGGGAAAATGAGAGATTTAAAAGGTTGGTGTAGGTCAGCAAGAAGGCTCAGCGCACTGGCAATGAAAAAGAGGGACCAAAAACCGGCGCTCTCGCTCTCGGGGCTACGCCAGACCTTACTGTAGGTCGGGGTACCTCCTACAAAGTGTGCCAAAAGGCTTATCGCAAGGCTAACTACCGGAGCGTCGAATACGAGCCAGACAATGGCGCTTGCGATCAGTATGCCTAGGCTGACGTATTCCAAGTTGCCAATAATACGTGACCCTTTCCAGAAACTGAACAGACATATTGTGGCATTGCCGACAAGGAATATACTAGACAACAGTATTGACGCAAATGCACTGTGGCTCGCGACGATGTCAGAGAAGCTAATGGTGGCAAGTAGCAACCAAACGACCCGACTAAAGACACTCGGTCCATATTTGCCCATTATCATTTCAAAAGTGCCCACGATATAAGAAGCACAGCCAAATAGCGCAATCAAGACGTAAACAACAATTAGCACAGTACAACTGTACCAACAAGACTTGTCGTCTTCCTGCCAGGTCGGTTCGTACCTCACCGTCGCCTAACCGGCGGGTGAAGCCGAGATTGAATCTTAGGTCAATGCGAGATGACCTCGCTAGATTGGCACCGGGTAAAAAAGATTGAAATCTTTCTGGGTGGCCTTCGCATTGATTTGTGGACCAAGGACACTGGAACTGGGTGGTGGTCGCATGACCCCGAACCCTGCAACGAATTTGATTCAATCAATGATGGCGGAGAGGGAGGGATTTGAACCCTCGGACCCAGTTTCCCGGGTCAACTCATTAGCAGTGAGCCCCATTCGACCACTCTGGCACCTCTCCAATTATCAAGTCAGCTTAGCACGTCGCATTACGAATCTTCGTGAAGGAAAACGAAAAATTACCGCGTCAGCTTGCACTGGATCTGAAAGGCTGTGTAAGCCAACTATGCTCTCGCTATTGTAAATAGCGAGATTCATTTAGATTAAGGAGACCTGTTGCACCAGGAATTAACATACTTCCAGGCGCTGGTCATGGGACTTCTCCAAGGGATCAGTGAACTCTTTCCGATTTCTTCTCTTGGACACTCAGTTGTTTTTCCGGCCTTAGTAGGTTGGAAAAATCTGGTTAGCGCGCAAAGTGCCAGTAATTCCTTTTTTCTGAGCTTTTTGGTTGGATTGCACGTAGCTACCGCAGCTGCTCTATTCGTATTTTATCGCCACGAGTGGAAGAAGATTATCTGGGCGTTCTTTCGCACGTTAAAAACCCGCAAGATAGAAGACAAGTATGAGCGTCTTGCTTGGCTGCTTGGAATCGCAACAATACCTGCAGGAATCACGGGTCTTGTTTTTGAACATATACTTAGAACACTTTTTGCCAAACCGTTGGCGGCTTCGTTATTTCTAATTGTAAATGCCGGAATCCTCGCGGTAGGCGAAGTCTTTTTACGACGAGGCATCAAGCAAAAGACCATGTTTCAAGCCCAGGGCAGAGATTGGCAAGAGGGTCAACGACCTCTCGCAACCTTGAACTTTAAAGAGGCAGTGGCGATAGGTACGGCACAGGTCCTTGCGTTATTGGCGGGAATTTCGAGATCGGGTGTGACGATGGTTGCGGGACTCGTTCGAGGAATGGACCACGAAGATTCGGCGAGATTTTCTTTTCTATTGGCAACTCCTATAATTTTCGCTGCGGGAATATACAAAGTACCGGGACTCTTTAGCGCCACGACCGCTGGCATTAGACCTCAAATCTTGGTTGGAAGCATAGGCGCATTCGTTGCGGCCTATTTTTCGGTGTCGTTTTTGACCAAGTATTTCAAGACCAGGAATCTATACCCGTTCGCTATTTATTCATTAGTAGCTGGGATTCTTTTGACAATTCGGTTTTACTAGAACACCCCCACCTACGACAGACTGACTGTTTGCACTCGCAGCAACAAGTAAGATATTGAGAAATTTGCTCGGTATGCATTTACTAGTGGGGTCTCGTTCAAGTTGACAATATTTTCAATTTCGTTTTTCGCGATTCTTGGAGCTCTCACTCGCTATTATCAATCGAATATAGTTACGGGCTTACTCGGCAAAACATTCCCTTACGCGACAATGAGCATAAATATTCTTGGTTCGTTTCTTATGGGATTTTTGTTCTATTTCACACTCGAGCGCTTGACGATTTCGCCGGCTCTACGAGCAGGAGTGCTGACTGGATTTCTCGGTGCGTATACGACATTTTCTACTTTCTCCCTTGAAACATATTCGCTGGTACAAGAAGGAAAACTTCTAAAAGCACTTACATATGGTTTTGGTTCATTGATACTGGGTTTTTCAGGTGTATTCTTGGGAGCAGCACTTGGCAGGAGATAACGAAGTGACTAATGAAGTGGTTATGGTTCGGGTCTACCTTACCGAAGGTGACCACACCTCCAAGGTTCAATTGGCTAAAAAATTGCTCGAAGACCTTCATCATTCGAAAAAAGTTAGTGGTGCCACCATGTTTCGCGGCATTGCCGGCTTTGGTAGCCATTACGCCATACACGAAGCGTCAATCCTTCATCCAGAAGCAGCTCTTCCCTTGGTTATAGAATTTTTCGACACCGAAAGCAAAGTCCAAACAGCCCTTGAATATATTCGCGCATTCGAAGGAATTCGAATTGTGACCTGGCCAGTTACTGTAAGCGAGACCTAGTATCACGAACAGTGAACCAACTGACATACACTTTCTCAAGGTTCTTGTATTGACGTATTAATAAGTAGGTAGACTTCGACCGAGTTTTCGAGTATCGCTAGTCCGTGCCTCAATAATTCGTTCTGAACGATTTGACATGACATTTGAAATTACCGTATACCCTATAGGGTATGTGTAGAGCAGTTACGTGCAAAAAATGTAAGCGCCCAACATGGGCCGGTTGCGGTGCCCATATAGAGCAAGTTTTAGGTCATGTAAGGCCAGCGGAGCGATGTCAATGTGGCTCAGGCTCGGGTCCAGCCGCACCTAGTAAGAAAAAGGGTTGGTTCTAGTCCCAAACTCGTGGCAATGATGTCTAAAGATGGATAACTAACAAGCTCAATCTTTAGTGGGAACAGCGATCGCTTTAGTTGCGGGCGTCAAAGCGTCGTCCGACAAACTCCTGATCTCGTTGTTTTAACGGCTCAACTGCCGATTTACCTGCCATATTTTCCATAATCTTGTGCTCATTCGTTAGTTGCTTGACGACCGCCGCGCATCAAAGAAGCAGCCGCGGCTACGAGCGATAGACCCGCGGCAACGGCGAAGACAACTACTAATCCCTGGTGAAACGGACCCTGAATCAATTGGGGAAAGAATTGTCTACTAATGAGTTCTTGCCTGGCTCCTTTTGACAAAGACAGCAAGATATGACTCGAAGCAAGCAAATGTTGGATCGGGTTCACTCCAAGTATTGCAGCAAACAAAGACGATACCGGTGGCAGATTCCCAACGCTGTGCGCCAATGTTCCGGGTACACCTTGGGCAAGCAATCCTTTGTACAAACTTCTGGAAAGAGTCGTAGCGAGCCCTCCAATCATCAAGGAGAAAAACACTCCAATTGAAAGTGCGGTCCCGGAATTTTGAAAGGTCGAACGCATTCCAGACGCCACACCTCGTTCACGGGCAGGAACACTGCTCATTATTGAGGATGAATTAGGAGCCGCAAACATACCACCGCCAACCCCATTCGCAGCTATCAGTAGAGCAAAAGAAACATAGGAAAAATCAACAGGAAGAATCAAAAGTCCGATAAAGCTTGCACCGAAAATTAGCATTCCAACTGTTGCAAAACCTCTAGCGCCAAAGCGATCTGAAAGAAATCCGGCGATAGGTCCAGCTATCAAGATTCCAGCACTTAATGGCAACAAGAAAATACCTGCCCAAAACGGTGTGTCGCCAAAGTTAAAGCCATGTAGCGGTAACCAGATTCCTTGAAGCCAAATTATGAGAATGAACTGCAAGCCACCACGCGCCATCGAAACCGCAAAGCCTGCCACATTGCCCGCTGTGAAAGCTCGAATACGAAACAGAGCCACCTCAAATAATGGCTCAGCAACTCTGTTTTGAATAATCACGAACGCTGTCAATAGAAAGGCCCCGAGAAAAGAAAGTGCAATAACTACCGGATTTGTCCAACCCATAGATTCGCCGTGGTATGGCTGAATTCCCTCGGTTATTGCAATCAAAACTGCGCTCAGACCAATTGCAAAGGTGACATTGCCCCACCAATCGATATGTCCTCCTCCCCGTTCTCCAACATCGCGAAGTCTTCTGTACGCCCAAATCGTTCCAAATATACCCACCGGCAAGTTCACCCAAAATACCGCCCGCCAGTCCAACGATGCTAATACTCCGCCAGCGACCAGGCCAATAAATTGACCCGCCAGGGCAGCTACCTGGTTGATACCAAGTGCAAAGCCGCGCTGATCAGAAGGGAACGCGTCAGTCAAAATTGCCGTAGAATTAGCCGCAAGCATTGATCCACCAATCGCTTGAGGAACCCGCCAAGCAATCAGCCATATCGCTCCATGTGAACCTTGAAACGGATCGAACGATAGCAAGATTGACGCCGCCGTGAAGATGACAAAACCCAAATTGTAGAGCTTCACACGACCAAACATATCGCCTAGGCGACCTACCGTGACAACTAGCACCGCTTGGATCACACGGTAACCCATAATCATCCAAAGCAAATAAACAACGTTTCCAGGCGCAAGTGGATCCAAATGAATGCCACGAAAAATAGCTGGAAGAGCAATTATTACAATTGAGCCATCAAGCTGAGACATGAAAACAGCAGCTGTTGTATTTGCCAGAGCAACCCATTTGTAGTTGTCTTTGCTGGTAGAATCCTCTGTTTTAGCTCGAACCCCACGTGTCATTTTGGAGTCTTTCCCTTCAAGCGCCTTTCAGGCATCAAATCATTTGTGCAAGGCGCTCGATTAAAGGCGCGGCAGCTTCTAAGACATCTATTTCCGTCTCGGTAAACCCACGCTCCAGAGCGTTCGCAAGCTGTCGAGTTCTCGCACTGCGTTTTTTACGCAAAACTTCGAGCCCTGGCTCAGCCACGGACACAACAACGCGCCGTCCGTCAGCTGCATCCGACTGACGAGTTACGAATCCCCGTGTTTCGAGACTAGATAACGTGACGCCCATCGACTGGGGGGTAATTTGCTCCATCTTCGCGAGTTCTCCAGACGACATGACTCCATTTCGATCAAGGCGGGATAACGCCGAGAGTTCCGCCAATGAAAGGTCATGCTCAACCGAAACTTGGCGAAGTCGCCTTACAAGAAAAGCAATGCTGACGTGCAGGGAAAGAGCTGTACTTTCAAATCTTGAATTTAAAGCCATATAGTAAGTGTAACCTTATTAGTTAACACTTACTATCTAGATGATTGGATATTCATCAATGTTCTTAAGAGGTGACTTGGGCCAATTAAAAACTTCTTGTAACTCTTACAACTCGATCGTCGCTGTTTTTTTGACCAAAATATCTGGCAGCAAGTTACATAAAGCGGAATACATCAACGTTTGTTGGCCGAATATCAACTTGAGGTCAGTTGCCAAAAGATAACTTCTCAGTGGCAATGCTTGGTTTCTCAGCGTTGCAAAGCGTCACCATTGATGACTCAAAAACAAAGCTTTACGCAAAAAAAGATCTCCCCCGGTAGCTGATTTCACCAGGCACTGATCGAGCGATCACGAATTAGCTAGTAATTCGTGCAAATGAACTCACCCTGTGAAATGATCAGGTCCTTCAGGAACATCGACTGCATGCTCTTTTAGTGCGGCGAGCGGCACAATGTCTAAAACCTTCTCGTGGGTAGATGCGAGTACAACGTAGGCGGCAGCACCATCGAGATGAGCCCGTAACCAGTTCGCCGCGGTAACACACCAGCGATCTCCGGGCACTAAGCCAGGGAAGCGATATTGGGGAGCTGGAGTGCTGAGATCGTTGCCGATGCTACGCTGGTGGTTGAGAAATTCAACCGTTACCACCGCACAAATGGTATGGCTACCCAGATCTTCCGGTCCAGTAGAACAGCATCCATTCCGATAAAAGCCGGTGAGCGGATCGGTGCTGCACGGTTCCAGTTCGCCACCCAACACATTACATTCACCCATCATCGATGAAGTATAGCACGACGGACTCTACAAACCTCGGGGTAGAAAATCCTTCAGTGCCCGCAAGGTTTGGCGAGAGCAAGGATTGATACAAAACACGAACGCGAGGTTCGTAGCATCCAGCATGGCCACGGTGGCTGACGTCGGTTTCGTAATCCGTAAATCGCAAATATCGAGCCAGCAAAACGATTCTCTTGATCTAGAAAATTCATCCATTAGAAAATCCTTGCAGCCGACTTATCGAACCCCCGTTTCATGTCAAGTCGCTTGCTAGTGTCCCACAACCTGAAATCGGATTCTGAGGCGACAGGCCAAAAATCTTCTGTCAAGTCGTACTGAACACTTCAATACTTAGGTGAGTAAAGTCAATACGCGGTCGTTCAAACTCCATTCGCCATAACCAAATACGAATTCTAAAGTGGAAAATAACACACGAGACTCTCAAAAATCATTCAAAGTCGTTAAAACGACGAAAGTATTGGCAAAAAGTACGTATCCAAAAAAGCCACGTTGAAATAGGTTTTCAACGCATCGATGAAATCGTTGTCGTTTATCAAGGGGAAGTACCGTCAACGAACTGGCTATGCGCGTTCAAGTCCACCCTACAACCGTATCAAAGGCACTCGTTTGCCGTGGCGTTCCACGGTGGCATCGCGCCCACTCGCGCTGAACAGAGAGAACACGCGAGTGAGGCCCAGCAAAGATGAACCTTTCTGAAGAGGATTGGCGATTTTATCGGCGTGGTTGCGAGCAAAATTTGGCAGACCTAAAGACGAAAAGATGCGGCGCACAGCCAACCCAACGATAAGCCGAACAAAAGGTCGATCTTACGGGTCTATCTTTGCACGTATGTTGCAAATTGGAACTTAACGGCGTAAGACGATGCTCTCGTAGGCAACACCTTCCAAGTTAATGAGTTTACGTAAGGGCCGCAAGCTTGTTGACACTCACTTCGGATTATGTGCTCGAGTGCGGTTCGCTCCAAAGCGCATAGATCGGTAACGCTAATATTCGATCAGCTAGCTGAAACGGGCGAGGTCCGGTGTGTAAGACGGCTCCTACTACGAACCGATCTCCCAACTGCTCTCGCAACCAAAGAAGATGTCGTGCGTCATCAAGAGAAGGAGCCGCCGTTGCCATTATTTCTACAGCTATCACCCTTCGAGCGCCAACTTCAAAGAGAAGATCAATTTCGTGGCGCCCTGCGTTCTCGCGTAGGTGATATGCGCTTGAAGGAGTAGGTAGTTCATCCATTTCAGGACGGATTTGAGAAAAGACAAAATTATCTAGAACCTTCCCCAGTAAATCAGCATCTGCCAGAACTCCATTAACGTCCTGACCAAGGGCCTCCACTCCAAGGCCTGTGTCCATTACGTACCTTTTGGGTGAAGTCCGCAATCGACTGAGGTGACTCGCTGTCCATCCGCGGACTCGCTGAATCTCGTATACTTCCTCTAGCATCCGCTCATAGTCGAGGTGAGTATTTCTAGTTACCCCAATGGTCCGATATAGGGTCGTCTCAGTTGTAGATGTTGCCATGGTGGCTGCAATAGCTCGAAAGCATTCGCGCGCCAGATTGGGGTTTCGCCTATTCCAATTTAGAACCGCGTCACGAGACAAGACATTCTGAAGATAATTCCTAAGCCATCGACGTCGTTCTAACTCCCCTTCGATTCCAAGGGCTTCTGGAAACCCGCCTTTTTTATGCAATAGTTATGTAGTCACGGAGGTTCAAAGGTTCATGTATGCCGGGAATGACTGAAGTGAACCCTTCTCTAATCTGGAGATGAACGTTGTGCTGGGCGACCCGAGAAGCTCCGCCACTGTTACACCGAACATTTCGACCTGTGCTAATCTACCTGTGGCTGGCCACATCGCATGATCAAGCTTTGCACTGATGCTACCCGTAAAAATATATCGGCCTGGCCGGTACTCAAGATCGATCGACCTTTTGAGCGCCCCAAGAAGGTCAGACACCTCTTGCCATTCGTCGAAAAGTACTGGCTCCGCGAGACCAAGCAAGGCCGCATCAGGATCAGAACGGAAAAATGCGGATTGGACTCGAGAGTCAAGATTCACGACAGTTCGTGCATATCGTCGAGCAGTCGTGCTCTTTCCTATCGCCCTAGGTCCCACCACAATTACACCAGGAAAGACCTTCAGCAAATTCGGAACGCGTTGGTCAACGTGTCGCATAATGTACCGTCTATCTTACATTTTGCTAGCTTATCGTTTTTGCACACCGTTCACTATCGTTTTTGCACACCGTCGTAGTGGTATCCTGCAACTTCAACCCAATTATACCAAAAAGGGATTTATTAGGTTGAACAGCTAACTCGTGCCAAGCTAGTCATCCTTCCAGAGTCTGTGCACTAGCTCGACGATGTAACTCTCGATCTATTTGGTCTATCCAAAGTCGAAGCGAAGATTACACGGATAGCAAGGAAAATTCAAAGGACGCCGATTAGGGAATTTTACGTGCAGGACTAGTGACTGAACGAGTCGCAACTATGTTCCATCTCGGCAATCTCATTGTTTGCCATGAAATTAGGAAGCGTTCCTCATACGAAGCGTCAAGTGCTCGCGAGATTGGAAAGTCGTCGCTCGCTGTTACCATCAACACTAAATTTACCTACCCTCCAGTGCAACTTGTCCGTGGAACATTCAAAACGACAGAGGAGTCAAGAATTGATGAGAAGCAAGCTCCTGATGAATTTAACGGAAGTAAGTCCGCAACTTGTGCGATGCCTGAGCGATTCGATAGTGCTACTTTACGAAAAACGAAATTCGCTAAATCCACGCCATGAGGGCTCATTAATCACAACGGCATCGACCTTGCCCTGGGTTTTGGCGTCATACATTTGGTAGCCCTATCGAATTTCGAACTAAACCCTGCTCTGGATAACTACTTGCAACCATGGCAGGAGTGCCATCAACGTAGACAAGAACCACAGGAAACCCGGAGTACCTGACAATTTCAGCAATAGCACAATCTCAGAATTGGCATTACTAGCTAGCTCAATCAACCTTTTGACGACACTAGCTTTTTGATCCTTCAGAGAGAAATTCATCTTTCCGCAATATTCTCGCCCTATTTCTATCTTCTACAATAATTTGCGTCAACAATCCTGAGAGCTAGGGGCACGCCGTTTACCTCCGCGCATCATTTCCAGCTCCGGCATAACGACTCCACCGATCTTCGCTACCGCGTCGTGTCCCTCTTCACCGGTTAGCACGAAGTCGTGTCGTTCATAAAATCGCCTCGCCTGCGCATTGTATGCTGCAACGTTGAGATATATTTCTTGGTCCTCACCATGCCAGGCTAGATTCTTTTCAAGCAAGAGATGGCCGATACCGAGGCCTTGAGCAGAAGGTAGCACATAGAGGGCACCCACACGTCTTCGACCGCTCGGCTCAATGAAAGGTGTCGTGTAGCCTACTATGTCATCGTTGAATACCGCAACGAAGTCCTGAACCTCTGCCGCGTCATCAATTTCCGATTCGATACGCTTTTTGATCCGGGCGATCCTTTCTGCCATCTTCGCGCCAGATGCACCTTCCAGGTGTAGACGCAACCCTTCGCGGGTAATACCAAGTTCCTCGTTGGGATATGTGGCCATCCAAGTCTCAGCCTGAACAGCCCGAATAGCTGCCGCGTCCTCAGGTATCGCATAGCGAATGTCTGCCTGACCTACTAGCTTTTTCATAGCATTTCTTCATTAATCTTTGGACATTATGCGATGTCCCTCAAAAGCCGTCAAGATATTACAATCAAGCCTACATCAACCTAAACAGAGACCACCATGCATGAAACTAAGGAGACTCACGATCGGCTCGTCACCACCGACTACGGCACCCTAGACATAACAAGTCGTAGCCGTATTCGGCAGGGAGCCTATATGGCGCGCGGACAACAACGGGCACGTATCGACCATCCTGGCAGTTATCTTCCGAGTGGACTACACTGAGCCATTTGAGCATCGGCGGAGTCTTCGGTACGAGAACTTACGGTCGCAGTGTCGATGGGCTGCAGGTCAGCGTCGTTCGATCCGGCGGAAACCACAACCGGGGTGCCAGGTTTCGATGACAAGGTGGTCAGCCGGTGTTCCGACTCGCGTGATCACGACTTCGTTGATGTCGATAAGGAATCGGTGCGAGCCGGGAGGATCATCACGTTTTTCGATTTCGAACGCAGTTCCAGCGATCTTGGCGTCGCCGAGCCAGAGAGCTGGGTCTTCGTTGGGATCGGCGGTGGAGCTGTGTAGGGCGATTCTTTGGTCACGTCGAAGATCAGTGATGCGCAAGGCGCCACCCATCATGCCCAGGGCCAGGCCGTCGTCGGCAAATTCGACCTCGGTTCCACTGATCCTCGGTGAGCCGTCCTTTCGTAGGGTCGCCATGGTATGGTGCTTGTGAGAGGTGAATAGCTCACGGACTCGACGGCTAAAATCTGGTTCTGAGGCGGCGAAGTCGTTCCAGGTGGTCATGGTCTGACTTTATCATTGAGTTGTGACTGCGTCGAGTGCTTTGCGCAACGACTGATCGTGACAGTTGTCATTAAGTATTTGATATTCATGGTCGAATGATTGAAAAATAGTCAGTTCCCAATCATTCGATTAATTTCCAACTCGGGGAACTAGGTAATCGCCCAACCAAAGTTCATTGCAGTTGATCCATATGGTTGCTTAATATTCGGAATTCTTCAAAGTTTTTGGAAAATTTCAAGGGGTCTTATATAGTATGACTGGTTATACTAATAGTCATGAAAATAGCCGTTTCAATTCCGGATGAATTATTTTATCGGGCTGAAAATGCAGCTCGACGAGAGGGGTTAAGTCGTTCTGGACTTTATTCCCGTGCTTTGGCGGTATTCCTGGCTACCGAAGCGGAGCCGACCGATGATCCAGTTATCACCAAATTGAATGAGATGGCCGATTTGATAAACGGTATTGAATTACCCCCATCAGACGTAGTGGCTCGCGAGTTTGTTGACTCTGGAACTTGGGAGTGGTAGTCAAAGGAGAAGTGTGGTGGGTTGATTTCGGTGAACCAGTAGGTTCGGAGCCTGGTTACCGACGGCCTGCTGTTGTAGTTTCCTCTGATCGCTTTAATCGTTCCCGCATAGCGACGGTAATCGTATCTGCGATTACGAGCAATCTAAGTTTGGGACAAGCACCCGGCAATATCTTTTTGGATTCTGCGGTAACTGGACTTGAGCGAGACTCGGTGATTAATGTAAGTCAGACCCTTGTGGTTGATCGATCGAGACTTGTAACATGTCCTGGCAAGTTGGATCGTTCCACAATGATACGCTTAGACGAAAGTTTACGGTTGCTTTTCGACCTTTAGGCGCAGGTGACCCCAACGCTCGCTTGTTCAAGGCGTACTGGATATGTGTCCAGTAGGGCTAGTTGCATAAATCCTATCAAATAATGAATAATAGCTGCACTTATGAGCTAGTTTTTCAATTAGAGCGCGACCAACACTACATATCCTTACAAAACGGGTGTGCTTCGCTAATTCCTAATTCCTTCCTGAACCTTACATAATAGACATACCCGCGTAAGAGGCTAAAGCAGGACGAAAATCAAGGACCGTGTTTGACTTACTCGATGGACTTAATATTGCTTGTTTTTAGTATGTCAGTTGCCCGTATGGTTTGCGACAAAACACGCAGATGCTCTGGCGGGTACTTTTCATCCATCACGAATTTCCACGACTGATCCAGATCTTTCGACCACCTATTCCGAAATCTTGTTACCAGTTGTTCCTAAGTCTTTCGACCACTAAGCAGGTTACATCGGTTATACCCTAAGTGTGCTTTTGTTGCGTTTGTCAACGGCCACGAATAAATGCATAAATATGGCCATTGGGAAATGCAAGGATATGGCCAGGAGAATTGCATGCTGGAACAACACACAGTGTGGTTGGTTATCGAGAAATGGAAATGGATGGGCTCTCCGTGTTAGTCACACGATGGGCTAATCTGCGTGGCCAACGCTCACCAGGATAAGGTAAAAGTGACCTTTCCCCAGGGCGCAAGCCTTAAAGATCCGGACAAGCTCTTCAATAACGGACTCGAAGGCAATAGCTGGCGAGATATTGATCTTTAGGAGGGCGACAAAATCAGTGTGCGCTCACTAAAAAGCCTCGTTCGTTCTGCAGTGGAATACAACCATGAGAAGGTGAAAATCACCAAGAAGCCTAGTAGCAGGCGAAGCACCGTCAAGAAGAAGCCGGCGAAGTAGCGCACCAAATTAAGTAAATTCGACAGATTATTTAGACTCTGAAAGGAGATAAAAGTTATGAAAACCATGACGTGCGAACAAATGAGTGGTCCATGCGATGTCTCGTTCCAAAGGAAAACGGCCGATGAAGTGATAAAAGCGGAATATAAACATTTAAAGGGCTCTTCCGCGTTTAGCGGGGTGAGGCATCTTTAAACCTGTAGGGTATCTGGCATTCCACCAAGGATTGATTGTTTGTTTCAAACTAATCCACGCTGAATTAGTCAAGTTGGCTGCCCGCGTGGTTAGAAAACAACCAACAGCAGAGATCCGATGATCACCTAAAGTCCAGGTCTTTGTTTCACAGTCATTATTGCGACAGATCATGCGATGCTTTTTCC